>CAIPNE010000117.1 GCA_903866355.1 uncultured Gammaproteobacteria bacterium | reverse complement strand
TGTGCAAAGCCGCAGTCGTCGAGAACGACCCAGACAATGTTAGGGGCGCCGACCCCCGGTTTGGCGCGGCTAGGCCAGGCAGGTTTGGCATCATGAACTGTCTTAGCTTTAGGTGCGGCCATGGGTTGCTTTGCAAATTTGAGATATTTGTGTCAATCGCGCAGTGCGTGCATCACGCTTTTCAAGGCTGGGTAAAGGTTGACATATTGCGTGTGAAATGCTTCATAGCGGCGCATCCCCTCAAGTGTGGGTTGTGCACGCTCCACGAGATGAACCCAATCTCGCTCTACTGTTTCAAGGTCCGCCATTCCACTGCCCAGCGCAGCCAGCATTGCTGCACCCATGCTTGCCTCGACATCGTCCCGCATCGTGTGTACCGTACGTCCAGTTACATCTGCAATGATCTGCATCCAAAGGTCCGAGCGGCTGGCGCCGCCGACGACCGTCAGGTCAGCGTTGAGCACTGACCCGTCCAGTGTGCCGGCCTCGATGTTGTGTCTTAGCGCGTGGCTGACCCCCTCAAGCACTGCACGGTATAGGTGCTGGCGACGGTGATGCAGCCCGAGTCCGACGAATGCACCACTTGCCTTGGCGTCCCAGATAGGACTTCTTTCACCCATGAGGTATGGCAAAAACAACAATCCCTCTGCACCCGGCGGTAACTGACTTGCGGCTCTCTCCAGAACATCGTGCACGTCGCTTCCGTCGGACTGAGCTTGCGAAACGATGGTCTGACAGAAGTTGTCGCAGAACCAAGTAACTGAAGCGCCCGCGGTAATCGCGCCGCCGAATACGTAGAGATCACGTAGACCGTTTACGACGTGGGGCATACTAACGAGTCCGTGGCGACCATCGGCATTCGGGCGAATGCTGCCCCAGCACATGCTGGTGCCGATCATGGCCACATGATTTCCGGGGCGGCTGGCACCTGCGGCCAGAGTCGCCACGGCGGCATCTACGCCGCCAGCCATAAGCGGCAGGCCGGCAGGCAAACCCAAGCGCTCGGCCCATTGAGGCAAAAGTGTGCCGACCACGTCGCTAGACTCCACCAGCCTGCGGGGTATCAGATGCTGCGGCAATCCAAGCCGCTCCATCATCTCCCAAGACCAATCACGCGCCGCCACATCGTAGATGCCCCCGATATTGCACGCCGAACTGTGGTCCACAGCAACTTGGCCTGTGAATTTAAAGTTCACATAGCTGTTTGGCGGCAGTAGTGCCGTGGTGCGGCTCCACGCCTCCGGCGCCTTGTCGCGTAGCCAGAGCATTTTGGTGTAACCGTAGTAGCTGTCCAGACCGTTGCATGTGATGTCATAGAGTCGCTCAAGGTCGACGTTGGCGCGAACCCATTCCACTTCGTCCTGTGCGCGCCTGTCCATCCAGATCAGGCAAGGGTGAGTTGCATCCCCCTGGGCATCGATGGGGACACCCGAGCCGCCATACAGTGAGCTCACGCACAGACCTACGATGGATTGCGGATCAATATGGGAGTTTTTAACGACGTTGAAAATGCATTTGACGACAGCATCAAGCCACACCTGCGGCCATTGTTGCGCCCACATTGGATGCGGCGTCTCAACTTGATAGGATTCCGAGTGCTGAGCAACAATTCGCGCTTTAGCGCCGACCAGCACGGCCTTCGTACTCTGCGTGCCGATATCGACGCCGATGACGTATTGCTGGCCGTTTTTGCCCATGCTCATTCAGCTTCCGGTTTAAGCAATACTTTGATGGAGTCCGTTG
>CAIPNE010000116.1 GCA_903866355.1 uncultured Gammaproteobacteria bacterium | reverse complement strand
CTCAAGGAATGGGATTGGAGCGAGCATTTCTCCGCCCAACCCGAGAACGAGCGCTATCTTAATTTTGTGGTGGATAAATTTAAGCTCCGGCCGCACATCCAGTGCGGTGCGCGCATTCGCACGGCGCGTTACAACGGGGCGATAAATCGCTGGCACGTCGAAACCGAAGACGGGCGGCTGGCGCAGGCGCAATTTCTCATTTCTGCGGTTGGCATACTGTCGGCGCATCAAATGCCGAATATCAAAGGCGTTGAGAGTTTTAAGGGGCAGTCCTTCCACACCGCCCGGTGGCCTCATGAAGCGGTTGACCTCAAAGGCAAGCGGGTGGGGGTGATCGGTAGCGGGGCCACTGCGGTCCAACTGATCCCGCGGATCGCCGCCGAAGTGGGCCACCTCACGGTCTTCCAGCGCACCCCGAATTACTGCTGTCCGCTGCGTAATTCCACCATCGATGCCGGCGCCCAGCAGAGTATCAAAGACAGCTACGGCGAGGTTTTTGAGAAATGCCGCACGACTTTTGCCAGTTTCATGCAGGATTTCGACCCCCGCAAAACTTTTGATGTGCCGATCGAGGAGCGCCACGCGTTCTACGAACAAATTTGGTCTCAGCCTGGGTTCACCAAATGGTTTGGCTGCTTCCACGACATCATGCTGGATCCCAAGGCTAACGAGGACTACGCGGAGTTCGTGCGCAATAAAATCCGTGCTCGCGTTAATGATCCGGTGGTGGCCGAAATGCTGGTGCCGAAGGATCATCCTTTTGGGGCCAAGCGGATCCCGCTAGAAACCAATTACTACGAAACTTACAACCGCGACAATGTCCTGTTGGTGGATGTAAAAGCCGATCCGATCCTCAGCATTACACCGGACGGCGTGCGCACGGGCACCACCGACTATCCGCTCGATGTGATCATCTATGCCACCGGGTTCGATGCGATCACTGGCGAGCTAACTCGCATGGATATTCGCGGAGAAACCGGCGTGTCCATCAAAGAAAAATGGGCGACCGATGGCCCGAGTACTTATCTCACGCTGCAAACCGCTGGGTTTCCCAATTTATTTATTGTTAATGGGGCGGTGTTTTGCAACTTTACGCGCTGCGCTGAAGTGGTCGCAGATTGGGTCAGCGGCTGTCTTGGCTATATGCGTGAGCATGGCTTTGAGCGCATCGAAGCGGATGCGACGGCAGAAGCCGCTTGGACCGAGCACGCCAATAATTTAACCGAAGGCATGTTGTTCACCCAAACTGACTCCTGGTTTATGGGCACCAACATTCCCGGCAAAAAGCGCACGTTTCTGTTTTACGCAGGCGGCGCACCGGCTTTTAGAAACAAAGTGAACGAAGTCGCGGCTAACAACTACGAAGGTTTTAGGATGAGTTAGCGGGCCACCGGGACGTGCACCAGGGTGGGCGGGGCGGTGGCCCAGCCGTTACGAGGGACTGGCTGACCGCGGGCAAAAGCGGCTGCGGCAGCGCGGCAAGTCTCGCCGGCGATCGGGGTGGCATGGTCCACTCGCCTAAACGGGATCGGCTCTATGTTAACCGAGGGCATCAGGGTAGGCAGGGTGATTGCGTTCCAGTGCGCCGCGCCGATCTATCGATAAATTTAAATTTTCTCGGCGTGGGCGCAACGCCTACGCCGCCGGTCGACATTAAGCTAAGGGACTAAAACATGCGCGCAGTCATTTATACCCGTAAAGGCCCAGCGGCCGAGGTGCTACAAATCGTCGAACGGCCCGATCCCAAACCGGGCCGCGGCGAAGTGCGGGTAAAGATGGTCTTTAGCGGGGTGAATCCTTCTGACGTCAAATCTCGCTTAGGGGTGTCCGCACGCGTGGGTGGCTATCCCGAAACGATTCCGCATAGCGACGGCGCAGGCGTGGTCGACCAAGTGGGGGTCGAGACACCCGCAACGCTACTCGGCGCGCGGGTGTGGGTCTTCAACGGACAATGGGACCGGCCCTTTGGTACCT
>CAIPNE010000115.1 GCA_903866355.1 uncultured Gammaproteobacteria bacterium | reverse complement strand
TGTGCTGTGATGGCAAATCGATGAGCCTCATCACGGATTTGTTGAATCAGGTGCAGCGCCGCAGAATCGCGCGGCAGCAGGCGCTCATCGCGGCCGTTGTTCATGATGAGGTGCTCTAAACCCGGCTTACGCGTGGTGCCCTTCGCCACGCCCACCACCATAATCTCCTCAATTTGTAGTTCGGCGAGTACAGCTAATGCCTGTCCCACCTGGCCCGCTCCCCCATCGATGAGTAATAGGTCAGGCATCGTGACCTCTTCTTTTTTCAAGCGCGAGTAGCGCCGGGATAACGCCTGATGCATCGCCGCGTAGTCGTCGCCGGCCGTTACCCCTTCGATATTAAAGCGGCGGTAATCGGATTTCAGGGCGCCGAGCGGGCCGAAAACCACGCACGAAGCAACCGTTGCCTCACCGCTGGTATGACTGATGTCAAAACACTCGATCCGCGCCGGCACCTGTGGCAAATCCAATACCTCGCGCAGCGCTTCCAAGCGACGCTGCTGGTTAACGTCGGTCGCGATACGCTCGGTAAGGGCCTGTTCGGCGTTCTCTTGGGCCAACTCCAACCAGCGGGCACGTTCGCCCCGTACATTGAGCCGCAGCCGCACGGTGCCGCCCCGCCGCTCGCTGAGTGCTGCCACCAGCCACTCCGCCTCATCTGGTGCTTCGGCCAAGATAATGTCGGCGGGGATATCCCGATCCGTCTGTCCCGCCAAATAGAATTGTGGGAGGAAGGCGTCGACCACCTCGCCTGGGGTGGCGTCGCGGGTATGGGCCGGGAAAAACGCTTTATTGCCGAGATTACGCCCGCCGCGCACAAAAAATACCTGTACGCAGCCCACACCATCGCGTTTACGCGCCACCACAATATCGAAATCACCCGCGTCAGCCGTGATGTGCTGTTCGGATTGAACCCGTTGCAGGCGGGTAATTTGGTCACGGATCTGGCCCGCCCGCTCGTACTCTAAGCGCTCGGCCGCCCGCTCCATCTGGCCGACCAGCGTCTCCACCACCTCCTGACTACGCCCCGCCAAAAACAACAGCGTGTTGTCGATGTCGCGCCGGTAATCCTGTTCGCTGATCAAGCCCACGCAAGGCGCGGTACAACGCTTGATCTGAAACTGCAGGCAGGGTCGCGTCCGGTTAGCGAAATAGCTGTCTTCGCATTGCCGTACCGCAAAAAGCTTTTGTAACAGATTGAGCGTCGCGCGCACCGCACCCGCGTTGGGGTACGGCCCAAAATACCGACCCTTACCGCTACGCGCGCCGCGATGAAAACCAATGCGGGGATAGCCGTGTTCCACTGAGACATAGATGTCCGGATAACTTTTGTCGTCGCGCAGGACCACGTTGTAACGCGGGCGCAGGTCTTTGATGAGATTACTCTCAAGAATAAGCGCCTCGTTTTCCGTGCGCGTCACCACAACTTCGAGGTCTACAATCTGCGACACCATCGAGCGTACTTTGGGGGTATGACTCGCCTGCCGGGTAAAGTAGCTGCCCACGCGCTTGCGCAAATCGCGCGCCTTGCCGACATAAATAACCTGCCCCTGCCCATCGAGCATGCGGTAAATACCGGGCTGTGCGGGCAGGCGTGCCACTTTTTCTTTCAGCAATTCGGCGCTCATTGGCTCGCTCATCGCGCTGGCCCCAGCCATTCGCGCACACGCGCAAACACGGCCTCAAACATCGGCGCTGTTAAGCGGCGGGTCTGGGTGTTGTAGCGGCTGCAATGATAAGAATCGATCAGCCTGCGGCCAGCGAGCATATGTTCGGCGCCGTGCGCAAAGGGGTAGTCGCGCCGGCGCGCGCCAAAAGCGCTAAGCACCGCTTCATGCGCAATCCGCCCCAAAGCCACCAGTACCGCGTCTGCTGGAGAATGGCTAAGTTCGGCAGTCAAATAACCATTGCACGCCGCTATTTCGGCTGTTAGAGGCTTGTTTGCCGGTGGCACACATTTCACGGCGTTGGTGATGCGGCAATCGAGTAACTGCAAACCATCGTCCGCGGCCAGCGATTGGGCCCGCGAGGCAAAACCAAACTGATGCAAGGTGGCGTAGAGCAACAGACCCGCGTGGTCACCGGTAAACGGCCGACCCGAGGCGTTGGCGCCGTGCAGCCCAGGCGCCAGACCCACCACCACCAGCCGCGCGTCCGGCGCACCAAAGGGCGCCACCGGCGCGCAGTGATAGCCCGGGAAACGCGCCCGGGCGTCTTGGAGATAGGTGTCGATGCGCTCACAGCGGCGGCAGGTGGCATCAAAGCAGGTGGCTGACATGCTCGCAGTGTACCCGCCACGGGTAGCCGGACAGAAGCGCACCGCATGCGCGCAATTTAACGCAGTTCCAGCGCGCCCCACAGCAACAAAAACGTGCTGGTAAAATCTGCTGGCGCGCGCGCGATCCACGCCGCTATTTCACTCACGGTGCACCAGCGGCCGTCCATGATTTCGCTGGGATCAGGCTGTACCGGCAGATCCACCACACCGCGAAACACCCACACAAACTCCTGCCCGGTGGCCACACTGGCCGGCAATTTCAGCAGTGGCGTCAGTGGCTCCAGCGGTCGCACGCCGAGTTCCTCTGCCAGCTCACGCAGCGCCGCAGCGGGATAATCCTCGCCCGCATTTAAATGGCCGGCGGCCGAGGTATCCCAGTCGCCCGGTGAGGTATCCTTGGACAGCGCGCGCCGCTGCATAAACAAGCGCCCTGCCCTGTCGAACACCAACACATGTGCCGAGCGATGCAGCAAACCTTCGCGATGCACCACACTGCGCGCGGCTGTGCCGACGGGTTCGTCGTGCTCATTGACCACATCGAAAATTTCTTCTTCTAGCATGCGTGATGTCCTACTAACGATGAATCTCTCACTGGCCGCACGGCGGGCGGCGTAAAATTCCGCACCATTGACCACCAAACCCATACCGGCCGCCTGAGTGTGATCGCGCAGGGGCGACCCAACTCACAGAGACCACCCAAAATGAGCAAAATTGAATCCCTCTCCAGCGCCAGCCACCTGGCCAAAACCGCGTTATTTGCCCAGTGGGCACCACACGCCCTGCAAGGCTTTCAGGCGCTGGCAGCCAGCGCATTCGCCCCAGGCGCGCTGTCGGTGAAAGAAAAAGAACTCATCGCTTTTGGCTGCGCCCATGTGCTGCGCTGCCCTTATTGCATCGACTATCACCACGGTCTCGCCACCCGGGCCGGGGCCACGCGAACCGAATTGGTCGAGGCGCTCTGGGTTGGGGTTAGCGTGGCCGCCAACGGACCGTTAGCGCACGCCGCTATCGCCATGCGTCTGCTCAACGGGGAGACGCCCGACACCTATTACCAGGCCGGCGGCGACCCAGTTGAACGGGCCACATTGGCCAGCCTGCTACCCGCGCCCATGCAGGCTTTCGATGCGCTGCAAAACACGACCTTTGCCGCAGGTGCGCTAAGCGCCCACTTCAAGACCCTCATCGCCGTGGCTTGCGCGCATAACCTCCGTTGTGCGTTTTCAATTGAACGCTACGTGACACAGGCACTGGCGCAAGCTCAATCTCGCGCCGCCATTGCCGAAGCCATTTTTATCGCCGTAGAAATGGCCGCCGGCGCCTGCTTCGGCCACGCCGGTCTGGCGGCCGCCTTAATGGAGTAGACGCTGACGGGGA
>CAIPNE010000114.1 GCA_903866355.1 uncultured Gammaproteobacteria bacterium | reverse complement strand
CCGGCCGCAGCCGCGGTTGGCCGGGATGACTTGCGGGCGGGTTTCGGGTTTTTGTCGGTGTCGGTCAGTGGTCTGGCGTTAGGATCCCTCGACAAAGCGCTGGTCTTACGCCTGGGCGGTGCCGAAATAGCGGGTAATTACACCGCCGCCTACCGTTTGGCGAGCTTGGCCGCGGTGCCGGTTGAGGCGCTGGCCACGGCGGTGTTGCCGCGTTTGTTTTTGGCGCGCGAAAATCGCGCTGCCGCCAGCCGGTTGTTGGGGCTGTTGTTAGTCCTCACGGCCATCTACAGCGGGTGCGCCGGTGCCGCCCTGTGGTGGCTGGCGCCGCTGCTGCCACGCGTGTTGGGCGCAGATTTCGCCGCGGCGGTAGCGGCTACGCGGATATTGGCTTTTTATGTGCCGGCGGCGTGTTTGTATCTCATCGGCGTGCAGGTCTTGTTGGGTTTCGAGCGGCTGCGGTGGCGTCTTATCAGCGACCTGCTGGGCATGCTCACGCTGGTGGGTCTGCTGGCGTGGTCGTTGCCCACGGCCGGTGTGGTGGGCGCAACGCAGGCCGTTTTAGTCACGCAATGGTTGCTGGCCGCGCTGGTGTGGTTAGGCATTGGGGTAGGGCAGTGGTCGTTCATCAAAAAACCGCTTTAACCCGCTGGCGCCGGGACAACCTGTGAAGGCCCCGCACTGATGCGCGTGCTGGTGCTCTGTAAACGGCAATACACCCACCAAGATTTATTGGACCATCGCTATGGCCGCTTGTTTGAGCTGCCCGCCGCGTTAGCGGCGCGGGGTCATGAGGTGCAGGCCGCGGTGAGCTCTTATCGGCCGCGGGGGGCACAAACGTGCCATCTCGGCGGGGTGCTGTGGGAGTCGGTCGATGCGTGGCCCCAGCCTTGGGCCTGCTATCGCCAAGCGCAGGCCATCGCGGCGCGCTTTCGTCCAGAGATTATTTGGGCCAGTGCCGACGTGCTGCAGTTGGCGGCGGGGGCGCGGCTAGCTCGGCAATTGGGGTTGCCGCTGGTGCTCGATTTATACGATGACTACGAAGCCTTTGGGCTGACGCGGCTGCCAGGACTGCGCCGCGTTTTACGTAGGGCCTGCGCGCAGGCCGACGCCCTGAGTGTCGTCAGCCATAGTTTGGTTGGCACGTTGCGCCAACGTGGCGAAATTCCCGACCGCGTCGCGGTGATCGGCAATGGTGTAGCGCCGGCGTTTGCCCAATCCGCGATGAGCTCCACCCAACCCGCGGCGCGCCTAGCCTTAGGCTTGCCGCTGGCCGTCCCACTGGTGGGGAGTGCGGGTGCGCTAGACGCGACCCGGGGAATTCAGGATCTACTGGAGGCTTATTATTTATTGGCACCCAGCGTGCCTGGCCTGCGTTTGGTGGTGGCGGGTCCGCGTTCGTCCGCGGTGCAGCGGGCGCTGCCGGGGAACGTCCTCGATTTAGGCATATTGCCCTACGAGCGGATGCCGTTGCTGTTACGCAGTTTGGATGTTGGGGTGATTTGTAACCGGGATAGCCCGTTTGGGCGCGCCTGCTTTCCCCAAAAGCTCGGCGAGATGGTGGCCTGTGGGCTACCGCTGGTGGCGGCGGCGGTTGGTGAGGTGGCCGCGTTGCTCGCAGCGCAGCCAGCCTGTTTGTATCCGCCGGGGGATCCGCACCAGTTGGCGGAACGTTTGGCTGACCAGTTACGCGCGCCACAACTGGCCAGCCCCACCTTGGGTGTGACATGGGACGCGTTGGGCCTGCGGCTCGAAAGTCTGCTGGTGGCCGCGTTAGCCCAACACCACTGAAACCGCCGGCACGCTCGCCCGTTGCAACCCGGCCGCGCTGGATATTTTCCGCCCAGACACCCAATATCAGTTAGACCCGCCTAACGGGGTGTGGGGCTTCGATGAACCCCAAGGCCAGCCGGCGAGAGCTAGGTGCGGCGCCGGCGATGCACCGGCACCAGACGCGATTTCATGCACGGACGGAGGCAGCCGACTTGCCCATTTATGTTTATCACTGTGAGGAGAATGGGCGCACGCTCGAGGTGCGGCATCCCATGGCCTACGACCTCAGCACTTGGGGAGAAGTGTGTTACACCGCACAGATTCCGCTCGGCGAAACCGATTTTCTCGCCAGTGTGCGCAAAGTGCTGAGCGTGCCGGGCATCGCCATTCCTACCGGCAACGCAGAACTGCGGAATCAGGGTTTTACCAAATTGGTTAAACGTGACGATGGCGTTTACGAAAACGTGACCCGTAGCGGCAACGAAGCACGCTACATGCGCCGGGGGCAGTCAGACTCGCTGCCGCATCTGGCCAAAAAAATTGGCGATTGAACACCCACCCAAGGCGGCTGCCATAAAACACGCTCCAGCGATTACCCTCGACGACGTCCGCGCCGTTTATACCGGCCCCGAAGGGGACCTCTGGGAACTCCTGATGGGCCAGCAGATTCACCTGGGGGGCTACAAATCCTCGTTGGCGCTGGCTGATCTCGCGGCGATCACACCGGGTTTGCGCGGCGTTGATCTATGTTGCTGCAACGGCGCCGGGATGCGCTTTCTAGTGCGTTTCCGGGGTGTGGCGGCCATGATCGGCGTCGATGCCACGGCGGCGACGCTGGCACGGGGCCGTGCGCGAACGACCGCCGAAGGCCTCGACGAGCAGATTCGCTTCGTGCACGCCGACGTGTGCCAGAGTGGTCTGCCCGACCACACGGCCGATTTTGTCTGGGGTGAGGATGCTTGGTGCTACGTCATCGACAAGGCCCAACTGGTGGACGAAGCGCGGCGTATTCTCAAACCGGGCGGCATTATCGCTTTCACCGATTGGCTCTTAGGCCCCGCGGCAATGACTCCCGCCGAACTGGCACGCCTACTCGCTTTTATGAAGTTCCCTAATTTGCAGACGCTGGCGGGCTATCGCGAGTTGCTTTCGCAGCACGGTGGTACGGTGTTGGTGGCTGAAGACACCGGCAGATTTGCGCCCTGTGTGGATCTCTATCTGGCGATGGTCGACCAGCAACTAACCTACGACGCGCTGCGAATTCTCGACTTCAACGCGGCGGCGCTGGCGGCGCTCGCGGCGGAAATGCAGTTTCTCGGCGAACTGGCGCACGCCGGTAAAATTATTCAGGGACGGTTGGTGGCGAAAACCCGCTGAGGCTTGGCGCACCCGCTAAAGCTGCCGCGGCGCTGCCTCAGCTTGCGACCGACTTTACGCTGAGCGGTTTGTTTTCGTCGTCTGACGTTGACGGCCCTGCTGAGCGCTTACGCTAGGCGGGGTGTTGTCCCTTAGGTGACTAGCCGGGCGAGTTCGCTGGGCTATGGCGGGCGTCCCGCGCCTGAACACTGCTGCTGCAGCCTTAAATCGCAGCCAAAGAAAAGCCCCGCATAAAGCGGGGCTCTCCGTTGAGAACGATGTAGGCGCGAACGCTTACATCATGCCCATGCCTTCCATACCGCCCATACCACCCATGCCGCCGTTGCCGGCAGGCGCGTGGCCTTGCGCGTCTTTCTTCGGCGCTTCGGCAACCATGCACTCGGTGGTGAGGATAAGACCGGCGACCGACGATGCATTTTGCAGCGCCGAGCGAGCGACCTTGGTCGGGTCCAGAATGCCCATCGCGATCATGTCGCCATATTCGCTGGTTTGGGCGTTGTAACCGTAGTTACCCGTGCCTTCGTTGACTTTATTGACAACGACCGACGGCTCATCACCGGCATTGGCAACGATTTGGCGAATGGGCTCTTCGAGCGCACGTACCAGAATGTTGACGCCAATCTGCTGGTCATGGTT
>CAIPNE010000113.1 GCA_903866355.1 uncultured Gammaproteobacteria bacterium | reverse complement strand
GTTTACCAATCACTTTGCGCCTACCGTCTATGGGGCTCCGCAACCGAACCTGCACGATTTCGCCCACAAATCGCGGCCATTGGGTGGGTTGAAACAAAATTCGTTCAACCCCCGGCGAGGAGACTTCCAGTGTGTAGGCGCCGTTGATGAGTTCGTCTGCCTCAATGAGGTCTGAGACTTGCGCGCTTACCAATTCGCAGTCTTCCACCACGATGCCGGCCGGAGCGTCAATGAAAATCCGCACCAGTTGGCTCTGGGCCGACCGGTTCCGCTCGATGCCCCAAAGTTCGTATCCTAAGCCCCGGATGGTTGGCTCAATCCGTTGCACGATGTGATCGGCGTCTTGCATTTTTTTCCCGGGCTCGAAACGAAAAAGCCCCGATTACCCGGGGCCTTTTTTTTCGGATTGGTAGCGGGGGCAGGATTTGAACCTGCGACCTTCGGGTTATGAGCCCGACGAGCTGCCAGACTGCTCCACCCCGCAATTGTTCGGCCACTAATATTAGTGCGGGAGCACTAATAAAATCAAGCACTACAGAGACCTAATTTAAGACTAACGTTAGTCCGGCCCCAGCATCACTCGCCGACAGGCCTGCAACTGCGGTTTCGCGCAGATGTTGCCCGACGGCATCGTAGTTTGATCGAAATTCGTACCTTCTAGCAAGGCCCCCACGAGACTGGCACCTGTCAGGTCCGCGTAACCGAATTCTGCGTTCTGTAAATCGGCTCCATCCAACGTCGCGCCGTGTAACGAGGCCCCTGTCAGTCTTGCGCCACTCAACCTGGCGTCACGCAGCAAGGCCGTCGTCAAATTGGCATACGCCAAGTCTGCGCCGCGCAAATCTGCCCCGGTAAAATTCACGCCGGCGAGCTGCGCATTACGCAGAATAGCCCCCTGCAGGTGCGTGTTGTGGAAGTTCTGCCCAGCCAGATTGCAGAACTCCCAATTAACACCGGGGCCGGGCGGCGCCGCACATTGCGCCGAGGGTGGTTGATACCCAGCTTTTTTTAACGCCAAACCAAACACGCCCAACGTGAGCGCGGCCAGAATTAGAAACGGCAGATAGCGCCTACCGGGCTGGGTTGGCCGCAACCCGGCCCACACTCGATTCGAACGAAGTTCTCGAGCCACTAACGCCGCGTCTTCCACTGCACGCCGTTCGTCGTTGAAATTCGTTGCTGCGGCATCCTGGCTGTTAGGCACCTCGGCGAGCGGGCGTCGCTCAGCACGCCCTGCATCCAAAGAACCGGCTGCAAGCTCGGATGGGGCCCGCTGTAGCAACACATCAAAGTCCGGATAGTCGCTAGCAGGTTGCCAAAGCGTGCCATCAGCACTGATCTGATCCGTGCCTTTTATTCGCCCCAGCGCGATATTTTTTTCGATCAAAGCGGCGGAGTAAGGGCCTTTGGGCTCCCCGGCGCGTTTGACCCACCATAAGTGACCGATGGGCATTTAAGAGATCCTTAAATCAGAGGTGAGGGAACCTACCACTGAGGGCGCGCCTATCTTAGCCCCAGGGAGTCAAGTTCTGGTGGCTGCGGCCGCTGCCCGACGCATGAACCTCGATCTTTTCACCCAAGTTGTCGCACCACCCCGCACCACTGCAGCGCCATCCTTGGCCCAAGCTTGGGCGGTAGGCCAAGTGCTGAGTGTCACGGTGGTCGAGCGCGTGGACGCGAACACGCTGCGACTGGCGATCAATGGGCAGAATCTCGTGGCCCACACAACACTCGAGTTGCCGTCGGGCGGGCAGTTCACGGCGCGCGTCACAGCCGGTGGCGGGCAGCCGCAGCTGACGTTGATCCCAACGCCTAGCGCCGAGTCGCCCACCAGCGTCGTGGTGTCCTCATTGGGGCGTTCGCTCCCGCAGCAGGCGCCGTTGACAGAAGTTATCCCGAGCCT
>CAIPNE010000112.1 GCA_903866355.1 uncultured Gammaproteobacteria bacterium | reverse complement strand
GGTGACGAATTTCATCTCACTCCCACCCAGCGTCAAATACAGGCCGTCAGCACAGCAGTAAATATCGTAGAAGGCGTAACCACCTAAGGAGCGCTCTTCGTTGGGCACCAGTTCCCGGTCTTCAATGAACACCGGCCCGACGATATTGGCCATCCAAGCCACCAGACTGTCGTGCATGCCAATGTCGAGATAGTCACCCACGCCAGTCGTGGTACGGCGCAGCAGTGCCATCAGAATGCCGGACAGCGCCATCAGCGAGGCCGCCATATCGGCGGCCGGTACGCAGGGAATCACCGGCGTGCCGTCGCGGCCACGATTCAAGCCCAACAAACCACATTCGGCTTCTATGCTCATGTCGTGGGCCACGCGTTTGGCGTAAGGCCCCGTCTGGCCGTAAGCGGCAATTGAGCAGTAAACAATGCGTGGATTGACCGCCGCCACCGCCTCGTACCCAATGCCAAGCCGGTCCACCACGCCGGGGCGAAACGACTCCAGAACCACGTCCGCGTCTTTCGCCAAAGCCAAAAAAGCGGCCACGGCACCGGGCTTTTTAAAGTCCAGCTGGACGCTCTTTTTGTTGCGATGGGTATTGGTGAAGTAGACGCTAGCGCCATCGGGGTACTTGGCACCAATCTCACGATTGGGTTCCCCACCCGGCGGCTCGATGCGGATAACCTCCGCGCCATGATCAGCCATCATCATGGTGAGATGTGGGCCGGGCAGAAAATTAGAAAGGTCGAGAACGCGGATGCCTGCGAGTTTCATGAGAGTACTTTGCACCATTGCCAGAAAGGGCATCCAGTCTAGCTGTTCGCACGCGCGGCGAAAAACAGCTGGTGGCGCAGCTGGGCCGGCGACCCTACACCGGGCGGCGCAGCATTAGCTCGGCACCTTTCAGTGACTCCAGCGATTGGCCTAAGTGGTCGTCGACAAAAGTGACGAAGGCCGGGTGAAAACGCTCGCGACGCTCATTCCACCAGACCAGAAAATCTGCCCCACGGCTGGCGTAACGCACGGAATAGGCAATCCGACGTACGGTATAACGCTCGCCTAACTGGGCCGCGCGCAAATAAGTGGCTTGGGTTGAATCCCACAGATAAAGCGCCAGTTCGTTCCAGCGATAACGTTCGGTATCGGTCAATTCGGCGTTGGCATTCACGCCCTTAACCCACACCTCCAAGTTATCACCGCACAGTAGGACTTCCCGAAAATGATTGGTGGCGTCGCGTAGCGAGTCGATCACCGAGAGCCGCGCCAGACGGTTGGCCTGGCGTACTTGCAGGGCCAGATAAATAACCGAGCCGATCATCGCCATCGCGTTAACGACGCTACCCAGCGCGCCAAGCTCAATGATCATTGCGCAATCCTCCGGTGTGTGGGGTGATTGGCGGGGCCCGTTAGTGGAGCAAAAGAGCGCCGCTCGCCCAGCTATTTAGGCGCAGCCATTCGGTTTTTGCAATCGAATTGAGAGCGCAGCCTAGCCCAGCTTTTGCCCCGCGACACGCTTGCTCTAGACTGGTCGCAAGCGGGCTTACTTGGCCCGCCCACAGCACCGGCAACTAGGGCGCCAGTGGCGCCGCAACCGACGAGGGGATCCCATGCCTAAGATCACTGGTACGCCCGATGACCGCGAACAAATCCGCGAACTCTACGCGCGCTACGCCATCACGATTGATCATTCACGCTTCGACGATTGGGTCGATTGCTTCACGCCGGATGGCATCTTCGAGAGCCCAATTTACGGGCAGTTTGCGGGGCACACCAAGCTGCGCGAATTCACCCAGTCCTACCAACGTTCGTGGGACGGTGGTGCCGTGCGGCACATGATGGTCAACGTCAGCTTCGACATCAGCGGCGATACCGCCACGGGTTTTTGTAACTTGATCTATTTTTCTTTGAAAGACGGCAAAACCGAACTGACCGCCGTAGGTGGCTACAACGACCAACTGCGCAAAGACCACGGCGAGTGGCGCTACACTCACCGCAAAGTACACATCGATAAATAGGCTGAAAAAAACGTCTGGACCGCACGCGGGGCATCCTCAACCCTGCGTGCGGTGCCCAACAGCTAGCCTTAATAGGCGCGTCGCGGTGCCTGATCGCTCGCAGCACTCACCGCGCCAAAATCCCTTGCCCTAACCGATGACCCCACTGCGCATTAGCGGGTGTTGTTCAATGCTTTGTGCAAAGTAGCGTGGTCTGCTGCCGGCTTGGGCCACTGCAAACGCAGTGATTTCAGGTGCG
>CAIPNE010000111.1 GCA_903866355.1 uncultured Gammaproteobacteria bacterium | reverse complement strand
CCACGAGGAAGTTGGCAGTGGCTCGACCGCCGGTGCCCGCGGCACGTTTTTACGGGCGGTGCTGGAGCGAATTTGTGGCTCGGGCGAAGCCTTCTCCCGCGCCATGGCGCACTCCGTGTTGGTCTCTACCGATAACGCCCATGGCGTGCATCCCAACCACCCGGAAAAACACGACGCCCAGCATGGCCCGCTGTTAAACGCCGGCCCTGTGCTGAAAATCAATCACAACCAATCTTATGCCTCCAACAGCGAGACCTCGGCGTGGTTTCGTGACACCTGCGAACGCGCCGAGGTGCCCTTGCAAACCTTCGTCGCCCGCGGCGACATGGGCTGCGGCAGCACGATTGGGCCCATTACAGCAGCCCAACTTGGGGTGCGCACCGTGGATGTGGGCGTACCGACCTTTGCCATGCATTCGGTGCGTGAACTGGCCGGCCGCGACGACGCGTGGTCGCTCAAACGCGCGTTGGAAGCGTGTTTTAACGCGCCACGTTAAAACCCGGCGCGCGGCGGGTGTCCGTTAGCGTGATGGACGCCCCGTCAGGTACGCGCCCAATCCCCGCAGCGGGTGTCCTGTTAGCCCACTGTTGGCTCGGGCTGACAATGAGCTAACCAAACACCGCTTCCACCAAATGCGGTCCGGGTTCGCGGCACATCACCACTAATAGCGCATCGAGTTCAGCCACGGTGGTCGCACGTCCCGCGTTCACGCCCATCCCGCGAGCCAGTGCCACCCAGTCCAGCACTGGGTCGCCAAGGTCTAACATTGAGCGCGCCTTGGGGCCCTGCGCACCGCCACCCACCCGGTCAAACTCGAAATTCAAAATGGCATAGCTGCGATTCGCATAGATAATGGTGATGATATCCAAGTGCTCGCGGGCCATCGTCCACAGTGCCTGCACGGTGTACATGGCGCTGCCATCGCCCTCCAAACAAATGACTTTGCGACCCGGCGCGCCCAGCGCGGCACCCACTGCCAGCGGCAGACCGTTACCAATCGCACCCCCACAAAGTTGTAGATAATCGTGCGGCGCACTGCCAATACTCATTTGCTGGGCGGGCAGTGAGCCGGTGATGGATTCATCCACCACCACGGCGTGTTCGGGAATATGGCGCGCCAACACCACCGCGATGGCCAGTGTACTGAGTGGACCGAGCACCAAATCAGGCCGCTGCAAAGCTTGGCTCAAGGGTTGATGCGTGCGCGCCGACAGCGCGTCTGCCAACGCTGCCAGCGCCGATGGCACGTCGTCCTGGGGGCTGGCCAGTGGCAACACGGTGCAGCCCGGGGGCACGAGCACGCTGGCTTTGTCAGGGTAGGCAAAAAAAGCGACCGGCCGCTGCGCGCCCACCAAGACCATGAGGTCAACGCCGGCGGTGAGATCCAGCGCGGCCTCACCCCGGTAGGGCAACAGCCCCAGCGGGACACGCCCAGCGCCGCGTTCGATGCGTCGATTGAAAGTCTCTGCATGCAACCGAATACCCGTGCAGGCGGCAATCCGGCCGGCGTCCCGTAGGGCGTCCCCCACCAAGGCCTCACCACCCAACAGCAACATGGGGTTGCGGGCAGCGCGAATCGCGGCCGCCACCGTTTTAATTTGCGCGGCGCTGACCGCCGGTGGTGCCACTGGCGGGAGGCTAGGCGGCAGCGCGTAGTCCGCGGGCAGTTCGCTCCAAGCCGCGTCGGCCGGCACAATCAGCGTGGTCACCCCACCCGGCAGCCGGCCTGCTGCGGCCACCGCCTGCGCCCCATCGCTCGCGAGGCTAACGGCGTCGCTGCTGGTTTTCACCCAGCGTGACACCGGGCGCGCAATCCCCTCGATGTCCGAGGTCAGCGGTGCATCGAAACCCAAATGGTAGGTTGCGTGATCGCCCACCACATTGATAACCGGCGAATTGGCTTTGCGTGCGTTATGCAGATTAGCCACCCCGTTGGCGAGACCCGGCCCCAAATGCAGCAGCGTGCAGGCGGGTTTGCCCGCCAGCCGCGCGTAACCATCGGCCGCCCCAGTCACCACGCCTTCATACAGCGCCAGTACCGGCCGTAAACCCGGGATCTTGTCGATGGCCGCGACCAGTTGCATTTCGGAGGTGCCAGGATTAGCCAAACACAGTTCGACGCCACTGCGAACCAACACCGTAACCAAAGCTTCAGCGCCGTTCATAACATTCTCCTTGTTGCGTTGATCGAGGGGAGCAACCGCGAGGGTGGCGCCCTATTGTGACCAATCGAAGCGCATTTGTAGATTCTTAGTTGCACCCCTCGCAGGTCGTGGCGTTGGCAGGCAACGCTCTGCTCGGCTACTGTGCTCCTCTTCGTGCAACCCGCTGCTGAGGTATGTCCTTGAGTCCATCGACGCTCTCCCCCGCGCGGGTTTTCTACGGTTGGGTCGTGATTGCAGCGGCTTTCTGCGTCTTGTTCCTCGCCTACGGTCTGCAGTTCAGTTACGGGGTGTTTGTCACCGGCATGGCCGACGAACTCGGCTGGAGCCGGGCCGACACGGCGCTGCCCTACTGCCTGTATGTTTTTACCTATAGCGTGATGAGCGCCGTCACCGGTCGCGCCACCGATCGCTACGGCCCGCGCGCGGTGATTACCACCGGGGCGGTGCTGCTGGGAGCGGGCTGGGGCTTAAGTGCGCTGGTCACGACCCGCTGGCAGATCAACCTCACGCTGGGCCTGCTGGCCGGGGTGGGCATGAGCGTGGCATGGGTACCCTGTAATGCCACCGTGGCGCGCTGGTTTACGCGCCGGCGGGGTTTCGCGGTGGCGCTGGCCTCCAGTGGCACCAGTTTCGGTAATTTTTTAGTGCCGCCGCTCGCCGCAATGGCCGTCGCGGCCGTGGGCTGGCGGGCCACCCTCGGTGGCATCGCGCTCCTCAGCGCCACGCTGATTTTGGTCGCCGCACGCTACATGGTTCGCGATCCCGAAACCCTGCAACTGTGGCCAGATGGCGACCCCACCCCGCCCTCGGCCGTCGCCCTCGCCTACGGATCAACCCTACGGGAAGTCGTGTGGACCGAGCCTTTCTTAATGCTGATAGCCATCTATCTTTTAACCTGGTTGGCCGTCTTCGTACCCTTCGTCCACGGCGCGGCTTACGCGGAAGATTTAGGGCTCAGTAAAGTGGCCGCCGCCTCGGTGATCAGCGCGATTGGCATCGGTGGCGTGTGCGGGCGACTGTCGTCCGGATTGCTCTCGGATCGCTGCGGGCATTTGCCCACATTAATCGGTATTTTCGCGCTGCAATGCGGGGCGTTCATGATGTTCGCTGCCGCCGACCAGCTTTATCTGCTCTGGGCCGCCGCCGCCGTCTTCGGCTTTGGTTATGGCGGCGGCGTCACGGTGCTGGCCCCGCTGTGCGCGGATCTTTTTGGGCGCGCCCATGTCGCCAGTGTGGTGGGGGCGATGTTTGCCATTGCCGCATCGCCTGCCGCGATTGGCCCGTGGGTCGCGGGTTTCATCTATGACACCACCGGTAGTTATAGCGCCGCTTTTTATTGGTCGGCGGCGCTCAATGCGGTG
>CAIPNE010000110.1 GCA_903866355.1 uncultured Gammaproteobacteria bacterium | reverse complement strand
GGCGGCCGCCGTGCGTTCGCCCACGGCCATCGCCCAGTGCGCCAAGCGGCGAATCGGCGCGGGCTGCCGGGCCAAATTTTGCGTAATACCGTCGTTGAGTTTCTCAAAAAAGCGCGGGACTGCGATAAAAACCTGCGGTCGAATGGCGGGCAGGTGGGTCATGACGGTGCGCGGATCGGCCACAAAATAAGTTTGTGCGCCGCGCCCGGCCGCGCAAAAATTGATCATGCGCTGAAATAAATTAGACAACGGTAGCCAGCACACTAGGCGGTCTTCGCCGGTGATTTCGGGAAACGCGGCCAGAATGCTGGCCACCGCCAAGCTCACCTGCGCATGCGTGTAAGCAATGCCTTTAGGCGCGCCGGTGCTGCCTGAGGTAAACACCAGCGTGGCAATACTCTGCGGCGTCGGCGGCACGGGCGTGACGGCAGGCTGCGTGGCGAGTGTGGCAAGCGTCCACCAAGCGCCGGTCCACGCCACCGGCGCGGCGTCACCACTCAGACACAGCACCCGGGGCACAGCATCGCGCGCGGCGAGGGGAATCCGCAGAAAGCTGGCAGCATCCCCCACCACCAACAGCTGAATGCCGCTCGCAGCTAGGAGGTCGGCTAGGCGCGCCGGTTGCTCGTGCGCATCCAGGCCCACCACCGCCGCCCCCGCCAAGAGTGCGGCCACTTGGGTTAACTCCCACTCCAAACCGGTGGGCGCCATGATGCCCACGCGCTCAGCATTCGCCAGCCCAAGCCCGCATAACAGCCCGGCGCGGGTGTGGGCTTGGGTCATGAAATCTCCCCACGCGACTGCCTGCCAGTGGCCATCCACTAGCGAATGAAACGCGGGCGCCGTGGGGGCAACGGCGGCCCGCTCTGCGTAATAGTGTGTGAGTACTGCTGACAACGGATGGTTAACCCAATGCGTGCTTTGAGAGCGCGCTTTAAGTGGGCAGGATGGGGTCGTAGGCACCCTGCGGCAACGTGATTTGGAGATCGGCGGCGGTCATTTCTAGCCACTTGAGGTGCTCGGTGACGTGCCGTCCGAGGAACCAGCGGCGTTTGATCATGAGATCGACCAACGGCCCCATCACCCGCCATTCCGAGAGCTTCGCTTTACCCTCGCGGATGAGGGTGGCGAATTCTGGTGCGTACGGGTTGTAACCAAAATGCAGCAGATCCGAATACATCAACAACCAGTTGATGGGGTAGTTACTAAAAATTGGGCTGGCGTTACGCGAGCTGGCAATGAGTTGCTTTTCCACGACGATTTTCATGGCGAGATCTTGGTCGTATTGCCAAGCGTGGAACGGTGCGAGATAGCGTGGAAACTGCGTGCCGGGCGCGTAGCTGGCGGGATTAAAAAAACGGCTGAGCTCGGCAGGGCTGAACTGGCCGCAGCGCTGGAGCTCCGGGGGGGTCCAATCGGTTTTCTCGATCAGCGGGCGGGAAAACTCGTACAGCATGCGTTCGGGTTCTGGCTGGCCCGGCGAATAACCGGCCAGTACCAACGGAATGTCTTTCTCTATGGCCAGCTTGATGGCGTCGCCCTCAAACAGCGGCGCGTAGACATAAGACACCGTGTACACCGCACCGCGCGCCTCTTGGTGACGCAGCAGATAGGCAAAAATGCGGCGATAGAACTCGCCGGGTGGCGCAAAAGTGAGGTGGTCGATGTTGAGCTTGGCCAAGGTCTGGCGAATGTTTTTCCACGCCACCGGTGGAATGTTCACGTCTACCGTGAACGCCAACACCCGCAGCTTGTACTCCACCACCAGTTTGTAGAGCAGCCAAGCGCTGTCTTTGCCGCCGCTAAAGGGCACGAGGCAGTCGTACTGGCCGCGCCCACGACAGTCTTCCAAAGCAGCTTCTAAATCTGCTTCGTAAACGGCGCGTTGCGCTTCGGTGATTTCGGCCGCTTTGGGCGAATATTCGCGGCACGCCACGCACACCCCGGTGGCGTCAATTCCAGCGCCTGCCACACTTGCCGGCAGCAGACAGCGTTTACAACGTTGCATCGGCGCATTCTCCTCTGGTGGGTAAAAGCCCCCGCATATGGCGCGATAATACGCTGACTGCTGCGCCCTTAGCGCGTCATTTTTCGATTACGCGGGCCAGCAGCGTGGATAAAGTGTCTTCTGCGCTTGCGAGTTCGCTGTATCGCATGCGAAAGGCCTCAACGTGGTTGGTCAACGCGCCCAGCATCTGGAAAGCCTGCCGCCCCAGCAGCGCATAGTTGAAACAATTATGGGTGAGGTCGGTAAAACATTCCGCCGCCGGCACTGCGGTGAGCGTGGTGGCGCTGCCGCGCTCGTAAGTGGGGAACACGACCAAGCGTGGCCGAGCGGGTTCGTGCATGGCTTGAATGTGCTCGTCGCCGGGGCGCAGGTGGGCCACGGTGCCCTTGCGGGTGCCGGGAATACGGGGCCCAAATTGAGCCTGCGGCACGGCGTTCTGAATGACGTCGATGGCGTCATTTTTTAAGGGAATCAGCCGCGGGAAAGCGTGCAAGTCCAACGCTTGATTGCGCACCAGGGTGAACTCGTCTGATAACAACCGCCAGCCGCGGTGAATGAGATAAGCGCTCAGGGTGCTTTTACCGGCCCCCGGCACACCCGGCATCAGCACGGCATGTCCCTGCTTTGCCACCCCTGCCGCGTGCAACATCACATATTGATTGGCGTGGGTGGCCACACACCAGTTGAAGCTCCATTCTAGGTTGGCGAGCAGCGCTTCAAGGGGGAAGTCGGTGAAGGCAAGACCATCTTCAAGGCAAATTTGCCGCGGTCGGTCGCGCCAACGGTCAACCCAAGCCTGCGGCTTGAGGGTTAGCTGCGCGTCGGCAAAGCTGCCCTCGGCAGCGAGCGGGTAATTCGGGTAATAGGCATGCAGACAATCGGCCAGTACGGGATCGGCACCCTGGATCCGCAGCACGAAAGGGCCCGCTTGGAGGCTTAGCCCCGCCGCGCAGCGTGCGCCCAGTGCGGCACGCGAGAGTTGGCGCAACGTGGTGCCGCTCATGAGGCGACGCGCTGGATCAAGCCCAGCCGGTCGAGCACCCGCAGGGTGTCAACGATGCCCGTCAACAATTGCGTGTCGTCATCCACTTCGTAGCGGGCCAGCATCGCCTCATACAGCGCGGCTTGGGTCAAGGTGTGGGTTGCCAGCACCGCCAACACCGCCGCGGCGATCTCATTGAGAAAATGGGTTTGCCCCGAGCGCGCATCGAAGGCGAAATGGGCTTCACCCCAGTGCTGCCACTCGAGGGCGGCGGCGGGATCGGCAGTCCAACCGAGGCCTTGGGTCATCGCGTCACTCGCCCACTTGGCTGACAAGCCGTGCGCTTGCGCGGCGCCGGCTTACCGGCACCAGTCGACCCGTACCCGCACTCGGCAGCCCATCTGTCTCCAGCAGCCCTATGACTTACCGCCTTTGTCGTCATCGTCATCGCCATCGTTACCGCCGGGGGTGCCCCACAGGGATTTTAGGCACGCGCCCGATGCGCTGGTGATAAAGCTGCCCGCACAAGCGACAGTCTCGCCATAACCCAAGAGACTTCCGTCGGCCGAACTGAAGTGGCAGAGGGCATAGCGTTTCTGCTTGCACCCTTTTTCGCTAATGCCAGTCTGGGGATT
>CAIPNE010000109.1 GCA_903866355.1 uncultured Gammaproteobacteria bacterium | reverse complement strand
TTTCTGCTCATCGGTAGCCGGCACGATGCCGAGAATTTTTTTCTGGTTGGGCCAAATTAAGCCCCACACATTCAATAGCATGATGGTGCCCAACCAGGCGCCCATGCCAATCGAGGTCACCACCAAGCTCGGGGTCTCCAGCCGCAAGCCGAGTGTGAACGCGCCGTCTAAGGTGTACGGGCTGGCGTGGAGATAATAAGCGCCGGTCAGCCAAGTGACGAGGGCCGAATACCGGAACCAAAACAACGCCCGTGGCGCCACATATTTCGTGATTGCCGCCCCACCAGGCCCGCCGGCATTAGCCTCTGCAGCGGCCTGTCCTAAGGCTGGCACTTGCACGAAATTAAAGTAGTACAGCAGGCCAATCCACATCACGCCGGCCACGATATGCAGCCAGCGGTCAAATATTGCGATATCCATTCTTAAAATTCTCCTCAATGCGATTTTTTTGAATTCGTCAACGCGGGCCTAGGCTCCCGCGAGTTTAGTGGCTACATAAGCCAAAATGACCGCCAGCACGACGCCCGCAATAACGGTGCCCTGTAAGGTCTCGAGTGGATTCATGACTGTCTCCCAGTAGTTCATAAGGATGGATTGTGGTCGGCCAAGTGAGGGCTCCAACCCGCATTTTCAATGAGCGACTTTGAAGATTCAAGCCTGACGCCATCCCGCACGCGGCGCACCCGTTCGTGCAAGTCTACTTCCAGCTTCACGCACGTGCGCCGAAGACCCTACAATAGGGCCCAATCCCCTATCAGACACTCGAGGCAACGCAATGGACATCATGGAACGCATCAAGCAGGTCGTGGAAGGGCACAACATTGTGCTGTTTATGAAAGGCACACCACAGGCGCCGCAGTGTGGGTTTTCCATGCGCACCTCACAGGCGCTGAAAGCTTGTGGGGCGGAATTCCACACCGTCGACATTCTGGCAGAACCTGATTTTCGGCAAAATCTGCCGCGATATTCTTCTTGGCCGACGTTTCCGCAGGTCTTCATTGGTGGCGAACTGGTGGGTGGCTGCGACATCGTCATGGAGCTCTACCAGAGCGGTGAACTGCAAAAACTCACCACTGGCGCCAGCTAACGCGCAGTTATAGGTCGCTAGCTAGCCACACGCAACGACCACCGCTGCGTTGGTCGATGACCGCCAATCTCGCCGCATGAACGGCGAGTTCCTCGGCGCTAGGTGCAAGCCTAACCACCGGCGGACGAGCCCGTTGCCGCGCGGCGGTAACGGCCTCCTCGCTAGCCGCATCGGTGGCGCCAATCACTTCAAAGCCCAACGCGCCCTGCCCGCCGGTCAGGGCGAGATACACCTCAGCGAGCAACTCGGCGTCCAATAAGGCGCCGTGCAACGTGCGATGAGCGTTCGCCACATCGTAGCGCTTGCACAGGGCATCGAGGCTATTACGCTGACCAGGGTGCATTTCACGCGCCAATTTTAGCGTGTCGAACACACTGCAGTAGTCGCTCAGCCGCCCCCACGCCACGCCCACGCGCTCGAGTTCCCGGTCCAGGAAGCCCACGTCAAAGGCCGCGTTATGAATAATAACTTCCGCGCCGCGCACGAAAGCCACGAACTCCTCCACCACATCACCAAAACGGGGCGCGTCGCGTAATTTGTCCCAAGTCATGCCATGCACCGCCGCAGCACCGGCATCCACCTCTCGTTCTGGATTGAGATAACAGTGGAAACGATGCTCGGTCACGCGCCGATTGCGTAATTCTATGCAGCCGATCTCGATGATGCGGTGATCATCTTCCACCGCGAGGCCGGTGGTTTCGGTATCAAGGATGATTTGTCGCATGGTGGCGCGAGTCTCCAGCCGGTTGCTTAGCGGGTTTTAACGAGGACCAGTTGGTCGAGGGCGGCGTTGGCCAGTGCGTCAACGCGCTCGTTACCCGGGTCGCCCGCATGGCCCTTTACCCAGTGCCAAGCAATTTTATGGTCTTGGGTTGCGTTCTGTAGACGTTGCCACAAATCGGCGTTCTTGACGGGTTGGCGCGCGGCGGTGAGCCAGCCACGCTTAATCCAATCCTTGATCCACTCGGTGATGCCTTTTTTGACGTACTGAGAATCGGTGTACAGCGCCACCTCACTGGGGCGCTTCAGCGCTTCTAGTGCTGCGATCGCACCCATTAGCTCCATGCGGTTGTTGGTCGTGGCAGGCTCGGCGCCCGACAACTCTTTCAGGTGGTCGCCGTACCGCAACAGAGCGCCCCACGCGCCGGGCCCCGGGTTTCCTCGGCAAGCGCCATCGGTGTAAATAATGACCTTCTCAGGGGTGGTTTTTTCAAGCATCCGGGGGTTCCATTCCATTGCGCTGGATTGACGGCTCTGCCCGGCCGGTGGCGTGAAGTCGCAGCTGGCGGGCCTTCGTCAATCGAATCGGTCGTACTGCCATCACCCGCTTACGCGCGAGGATCCAAAAGACATTGCCCGCGAAGGGCCAGAAGTGGCCGCCCAAGCGCTCCAGCCAGGCCAAGCCGGCCAATTGAGCAGCATCGTGGAGCGGCGGCCGGTAGGATAAACCGCCGCTGCGGTCCACTTCAAAGCCCAGCACGGTGAGCCAGTCTTTGAGGCGTGACAAAGGTAAAAAAAGACCGTGCCATGGCGCGCTGCCGCGCCAACCGATGGCCAGCCGCCACGCGCCGTACAGGCTCCACGGATTAAAACCGAACAGCAAGAGATAGCCCTCGGGGATCAGCACCCGCTCCACCTCGCGCAAAACCGCCTGTGGGTTGTCGGCAAATTCCAGTCCATGCGGCAGCACCAGGACATCGATGGCACCACTTTGGAATGGCAGGGCGTCACCCCGTCCTAGGACGCTCGCCGGGCCGCTCAGCGCCGTTCTGTCCATCACGATTTGATGACCAACACGGCTCGCCCCGATGAGAGAGTCTGGGTAGGGGCTGCCCACCTGGAGCATGTGGTAGCCAAAAAGGTCTTGCAGCAGCTCGTTCGCCACCGCGACTTCCCGCAGGGCCACGGCCCGCCCGGCCTCGCTGCGAAACCAATCGCGCAAGTCTGCGACGGGCGGTAATTTGTCACCGCCATTGGCGGTAAACGCTGATTTCATAACTTATTTAAACGCTAGTACGCGGGCAGAAATCACCTTGGGTGGCGCACTTTGGCATGTCCGTCGCAAGGGGACAACGCGGTCAAAAGGTTGACGCTGCAAAAGGCCCACGCCTAGCATAGGGCCATGAACGGCCTTCTACGCCCTGCCCTAACGCTTATGTCAGGCTTGCTGCTCCTGTTGTTACAGGGCTGCGGCGAGCATCTACTCAAGCCCGAAAACGCGAGCGCACGCCCGCCGGCCTCGGTCGAAGACCACGCGACACCAGCGACTACCAGCCCGCCAGCTGCCGTACCAGCACTCAGCCCCAGCCCGCCGCGTGCCGCGACCTCGGACCTCTGGGCAAGCCTGCGCGGACAGTTCTCCTTAGGCCAATGCCAATGCGCGGAAGTCGCGCGCGAAGTGCAATGGCTGCGTGCCAATCCGGGTATTTTTAAGCGCCTAGGTGAAAACGGCGCGCCGTTTCTGCAGTTTGTCGCCAGCGAAATAACCACCAAACAACTACCCGGAGAACTCGCACTCCTGCCGATGTTGGAAAGCGGTTACGACCCCTCCATCAGGTCGCCCTACGGGGCAGCCGGTTTGTGGCAGTTCATGGGGGATACCGGTCGGAAATTTGGGTTAACCCAGACGCCTTGGTACGACGGACGCTTGGACGTCACTCAATCTACCGGAGCCGCCTTGGGCTATCTCCAAACGCTCGCCGATCGCTTTGACGGTGACTGGCTGTTGGCCCTCGCCGCCTACAACGTAGGTTGGGGTGCACTGGACCGCACGATTAAGCAGCACACGCGCGGCGCTACGAAGCCCAACTTGTGGTCCCTGCCGTTGCGCCGGGGAACCCGGCAGCTGGTCGCTAGAGTCCTCGCGATGGCCGAGATTATTCGCGATCCGGCGCGCTATGGCATTACTTTGCCACCCGTAGACAATCAGCCCTATTTCACGCGGCTAACGCTCCAAAAACCGACTGATTTGCGCCAATTCGCCGACCGACTAGGGGTACCCAAAAAAGAATTCACCCGCCTAAACGCCGGTTGGCGGCGTGCCCATACAGGCCCCAACCACCCGGCCAAAATACTCATCCCCGTGGCCAATGCAACCGCGGCACTCGCCTTGGCCGACACCCTGTCGCCTAGCCCTATCCCAGCACTCGCAGCCGCCGCAGTCAGCGCGCCGACGACCTCCGGGAAACACGCTGGGGCCGAGCAGGTTCACCGCGTGCGCGCCGGGGAATCGCTCTGGACTGTCGCCCGTCATTACGATCTACACGTGGCGCAACTGGCTCGCGCCAACGGCCTGAAGCCGACGACGCCGTTGAAGGTTGGCCAGATCATCAAACTCGGGCCCGCCCCAGCGCGACCTGCTGC
>CAIPNE010000108.1 GCA_903866355.1 uncultured Gammaproteobacteria bacterium | reverse complement strand
GAACTGTTCACCAGCCGCCTTGGAAATACCGTAGCTCGTAAACGGTGCCACTCTTTGGGTGATCGGAATCGGTACGCTATCCGGTCGCCCGTAGCAGAGTGCTGTCTGGAAATTAATGATCCGTTTGACCCCATGCGCCGCCGCTGCCCGCGCCACGTGGATACTGCCAGCGACGTTGGTCGCCGTATCTTCCAGCCAATTATCTGGATCTTTATAGGCCGCCGCACTGTGCACAATAATTTCGGGATTAAAGCGCGCCACGCATTGCGCGACCAAATCAGCGTCAACAATCGAACCTTCAACGACCTCTAAACGTGGAATGCCACTCGGCACCACCGCCCGTTTGCCGGTGGCGAAATTGTCGATAACAAGGATCTCATGATGTTGCGGCAACCAATGTTCGAGCAAGTTTGATCCCAAGCAGCCTGCGCCGCCGGTAATAAGAATGCGCATGGATTACTTTTTCTCTTCGTGACGCAGATGGGTGTAACCGCCGTGCACGCCATACTCCCGGTAGTACGCGACGGCCTCAGCAACCAGCTGGTTGAGCGGCGTAAAATCCACTTGGCCGAAATCTTTAAAAGTGCGCGAAGGATCGAGCAGGATGCTGGGGGCATCGTCAGGGCCGAGTTCCCGTACATCCGGAGCCGGGGAATCGCTCAATTGGAGACCCGCAACGACCGCGTCATACAGTTCCTGAATCGCGATATCTTTGCCGGACGAGAAGTGGTACGTGCCACTGCCCATGCCGTCGACCGCCTTCACGACATAGCGCGCAAGGTCCTTAACGAAAACAAAATCACGACGCGCCTTGGTCACGAAGCAACGCTTACCTTCAGTGAGGCGCTGATAGAAGATCGGCAGTGGTCCACTCACATTGCGCGGCCCGATAACATTCGCTAGGCGGAAGGTGACGAACTCCTGACCGGAGATTTCGAGATAGTCCTCAGCCGCTGTCTTCGATATGGCATAACTGCTATTCGCCGGAAACTTTGGATGATCGAGCCGGATGGGCTGCTGCAGCGGCTTGAGGCCGTAGCACAGTGCAGTCTGGAAATAGATGAAGCGGCGGACTTTATTGGCGGTGGCCGCTTTGACAAGATTTGCCCCGCCGACCACGTTGGTCAACGCGTCGTTGTACCAGTCTTCAGGGTCTTTATAGGAGGCGGCAGTATGGACGACCACCTCGGGCTGGAAGCGCGCGAACAAGTCATCCACGACCTTCTGGTCAGCAATCGTGTCGATGACGACTTCCAAGCCTTGTTGCAGCTGAAGATGCTCACGGCGCCCGGTCGCGAGGTTATCGATGGCGAGCACTTGATCGCCACGGGCCAACAGCAGTTCGGCGACGTGCGAACCGACCTGTCCAAGACCACCTGTTATTAGAACTCTCATGCCCTCACCTCATTATCGATTGGTCATATTCAAAATTTCTGCAAACCGAAATCCCCGGCCACACGCGGCGCGAATGGCAGCAATTCAATCGGCTTTGCGCGGGTTGATTAGTTTCACCATCTAACGCTACCCGCACGCCACCAGCCGGCATCCGCGAGGTCTATCCAT
>CAIPNE010000107.1 GCA_903866355.1 uncultured Gammaproteobacteria bacterium | reverse complement strand
CGCCCTAGACGCCGATACGGGCAAGTACGTTTGGCACTATCAAACCACCCCCGGCGAAACTTGGGACTACAACTCCAACATGGACATGGTGCTGGCCGACTTGACCCTCAAGGGAAAACCGGTGAAAGCGCTGCTGCACGCGCCTAAAAACGGCTTTTTCTACGTTATTGATCGCGCCACCGGCAAGCTCATCTCGGCTGAAAAATTGGGCCGGGTGACGTGGGCAGAAAGAGTAGACACCAAAACCGGGCGCCCCGTGGAAGCCAAGGGCGCGCGTTATGAGGACGGCGAAGAACTCATTTACCCCAGCGCCTTTGGGGTCCACAACTGGCACGCAATGTCCTTTAATCCGGATACGGGATTGGTCTACATCCCCACCATCGATGTGCCGGGGATGTTCAGCGATAAAAACATCAAGCCCAAATTGTGGGACTCGCCGAGCTTTCAATTTGATCCCGGCGTGGATCTCATGCGCGACGATTTGCCGCTGAAAATAGATGCGAGCGCGCTGGTTGCCTGGGACCCCGTGAAACAACAGAAAGTGTGGGAGCAAAAGCTGCCCGGGGTGTGGAATCCCGGCACGCTGACCACCGGTGGTAATTTGGTGTTTGAAGGCCGGACAGACGGCAAATTGCTGGCTTACCGCGCCACCGACGGCATTCCTTTGTGGAGTACCGATGTGGGCCTTGGCGTGTCTGCACCGCCGATTACCTTTGAGGTAGACGGCAAACAGTACGTGGCCTTGCTCACCGGTTGGGGTGGTGCGGGAGTGTCGATGGCCGGTGCGATCACCGCGCAACACGGTTGGGCTTACGGCGCGCAAACCCGCCGGCTCATTGTGTATGCCTTAGATGGCACCACCGCGTTACCCAAAAGCCCGCCGCCGCAATTTGCCCAAGCGCTGGCGCAAGACGACTTTAAAGTAGATGCCATGCAGGCCGAGCAGGGCAGTTATTTGTTTTTGAAAAACTGCGTGACCTGCCACGGCGGTGGTGCCGTGTCGGGCGGCTACGCGCCCGATCTGCGAGCCTCGCAGGCCGCGGTCTACGATGAGGCGTTTAAAGAAATTGTGGTGGGTGGCAGCCGGCGGCAGCAGGGCATGCCCGGCTTTAAAGAACTCAGCGATGCCGATCTCAAAGCCATGCAGCACTATTTACGACGGCAGGCGCGCAAGGCAACCACCGCCGCACAGTTGGGGAAATGAGCGCGTGTACCGGCTGCACGCAACCCGCGCCAAGTACACACATTAGGCGGGCGTAAAAACAAACGGCTGGGCGGCGTGCAGTACGGCACGCCGCCCAGCGTTGAATTGCTACAGATTGATGCCCGTGCCGGCCGAGAACTGCCGCACGTCAAAATAATCGTTCCACACGGTAATGCGGCCGTCTTGCACCCGAAAAGAACCGGCCACCGGCAGCCCATAAGGCTTGCCGCCGGGCGGATCAAAGTGATCCAAGCGCTCGTTCATCACCCACTCGCCCACCGCTATCTGGCGCAGGGTTTCAATTCGCAGACTACCCAACAGCTGGATAAATCCCGCCAGCGTGGCGCGCACGCCCGCAGCACCCTCCACCAGTGGCATGGGGATGTTGTGATAAGCGCAATCATCTGCAATAAAAACCATTGCTTCATCGAGCGCGCTACGCGACACCGCATCACAAAAGGCGGTCACAGTTTCACTGGGCGTCATGAAATAAGCTCCTGATTGTGGTTGGAACCAAGACGCTAACAGCGACGGTCTCGGGCAGCAATCGGCGAACGCGCGGTGGGGATGGCAAGGCTGGAATTGGTGCAGTGCGCTGGTGGCCGTAAAGTCGGTGCCGGGCGAGGCGTTACCGTCCGCAGGCCCGACTGCTACCCACATGTGCCGGCGTTTCTGCGGGGCAGCGCCAGCTGCATAACGCAGGCCTGCGTGAGGATGACGAAGATTGTGTGCGGCGCTCCGCCAGCGTTGGCTTGATCATGCTCTCTAACAAAACTCTTTTGCTCTACTCATACCTGTTATGTTCTGGCTTGTTAGCTTAGGCTGGCCAACTG
>CAIPNE010000106.1 GCA_903866355.1 uncultured Gammaproteobacteria bacterium | reverse complement strand
CTACGATGAGGTCGGCAACAGCGCTCTGGAACTCGTGCTGCGCACGCAGCGCGGCATCCCCATTAGCCTTGCGGCGGTCGTGATAGGCGTGGCGGAAATGCTGAACCTAGCACCAGTAGGCATCAATTTTCCGGGGCATTTTCTGGTGTCGCTGGAAGGCGCGTTGGGCGATCCGTTCACCATGACCCTGATCCCCCCACACGAACGCGATGAGCGCATCGCCGGCAGCGGGGTGCCGGCCGAGTTAGCGCTGCGGCCAGCCTCCCCGACCGACATGGTGTTGCGAATGCTGAACAATCTGCGGGGCTTAGCGGGCGCACGCGCTGACCACGCCTTAGCGCTAGAGCTCGCCGAGTATCAGCTCATGATCACCACGGACGCCCTACCGGTACTCTTAGCGCGCGCCGACACTTGGTTGGCACTGGGCGCGGGGTTGCAGGCGGCCCGCGAACTCGAGCGGGCGCTGGCGCTAACCGACCATCCCGCACTCAGCGCCCGCATTACCGAGCGTCTGCGAGAAATCGGTAAACAACGCAGAACCCTCCACTAAGCGCGGAACCCGGCCTCGCTGCACGGCCCAGCGTGCGTAGGCATCACCGCCGGGTTAGCGGCGAAAAACCCCTTGCAGGCGCACGAACCTGACCCCAGACGCAGGGTATTGGGTTGGCTTTATAACGCAGCTAAATTCCAAACGGTAATACGTCACACTTCACGCACAGCAACCCCGCCGCACGCCGCTTAGGCACGCGCGGGCCGCGCGATCAGCGCGCTGGTTGGGCCGCAACACCGAGGGAGAGTTCGGGTTGGAAAAAAGTCTGTTCCTTGAGTTCTGCATAGCCCAGCGGATTGGCCACCACCCGGCACCTGCCAAGATAATAATCGCTGGGGCAATGCAGATGGCCGTGTAGCCACAAGTCGACGCCCTGCGCTAAATGATCCAAGGCGTTGCAAAAACTTGCCGTGCCGGGGGTCAAACCGTAACGAGGGTCGTGGCTTTTTAGGCTGGGGGCGAAGTGAGTCACCACCACGGTGGGTCCCGGGTGAGGCTGCGCCAACTGTTCGGCCAGCCAGCGTTGACAGCACAGTGCTTCCTCACGCATTGCGGCCGCATCAAACAGTGTTCCCTGATGTTGCGTTTTTGTTCGTTCGAGATAAGCGTTAGCGGCACGGAAAGCTTGTTCACGCGCCCGCAGGTTATGGCTCAGGGCACCGGGTATGTCGCTGGGTTGGTCGGCGAAAGCATCGAAATCGCTCCACAGCGTGGTGCCGATAAAGCGCACACCCGCTAGCACTACCGCCTCCTGCTCAAGCCAGATGATGCCCAACGCCTCGGCGGTCGCCCGTAAGGCCGCCCGACAAGTCATAAAATCTTGGCCGTCGTATTCGTGGTTGCCGGGTATATAGAGCACCGGCACCGGCCAATTGCCGAGCCGCGGCGAGAACCGGCGCAGTCCCCAATCGGGGGTGCCATGTTGGCCCATCGGGCTATTGGGGGCGGCGCCAATATCGCCAGCCAGCACCAACACATCGGCGGCGGGTGCTGGGTGGGGCGAAAATTCCGGGTCGACCTCAAGATGGAGGTCGCTGAGTAATTGAATCAACATGGGTCCAGTATGCCAAAAGAATGCCCGCGCACGGGTAGTTATTGGCGTTCGACTGGGGTCAATGCGTTGCGATTATTTTTTGCCGCGTTGCGATATGAACGAGCAAGCGCGACTGGGTTTGCGAGGAATAGAGCAAAGCTGGGTCACAGTCCGCGTGGCGCTTGCCTGCCGACAGCCCTGACTTAGCGGCCCGACAATGCGGGGACAGCAAGCCCTGCCCAAGAGGATGCGGGGCTACCCGCAACGGCCACGGGAAATGCGACGTCGACGAACAAGGGCTGCACCCGTTAATATCGCGGTAGTATTTAGGGGTCAAAATTTTCACCCTAACCGGACACTCTCACCCCGTCGCCAAAGCAAGACATCCGGCAAGGGATAACGAAAATTGTGAACAGGTTCACATCATCAAACGGCTAATGTAGGTCAATATGTGAGTGTGGTCAGTCAGGATGCCTGTCGCGGTGAGCCTCGCTGACGAGGGCACCGTTGTTTCAGACGCGCCGCACCGAGCGCGCGCCCAGCTTTATTTGCAACTTAATCGGCCAGATCGAGGATGATCTATGAGCCATGACAGCGTATCTAAGCTATCGGGTCAGGTCTTGCCTAATAGCACCCCAGGTAGTGG
>CAIPNE010000105.1 GCA_903866355.1 uncultured Gammaproteobacteria bacterium | reverse complement strand
ACAACGCCCTCAAACGCCTGAAGCCTTTCTCGAATGCCTTCCTTCACGCGCACTTGAACGACGATGGTATCGCCGGGCGAAAAGTCGGGGATGATTTTTTGAAGCAACTCTGCTTCGAGTTCCTGGACGATATTGGTCATAGCGGGCTCCGGCGGGTCTTTCAGTCAAGTCTGGGATGATAACTACGATTGCGCATCTTTGGAACCGTCCTGAGGTTCAGAAATCAATTTGTCGAGCAGCGCGCGGTCGCTGGCCGATAAAACACAGTTGGCCAGCAGATCTGGCCGTCGCCGCCAGGTGCGCTCTAGCGCCTGCGCTCGCCGCCATCCAGCGATGGCGGCATGATTGCCACTGAGAAGGACCGCCGGGACATCTTGACCATCGACCATTACGGGGCGCGTGTAGTGTGGAAAATCAAGCAGGCCATTTTCAAACGAATCTTCCAAAGCTGAACGCTCGTCACCCAAGGCGCCGGGGAGGCGCCGAGTGAGCGCGTCGATGACGGCCATGGCGGCGATCTCACCACCCGAGAGTACGAAATCACCGAGCGACCATTCTTCATCGATGTCCTGCTCAATCAAGCGCTCGTCAATCCCCTCATAGCGTCCTGCTAGGAGCACCAGATGCGGATGTCGCTCTAGCAGCGGCAACGCAGATTGCGCCAGCGTTCGGCCCTGTGGACTTAAATACACGACATGCACCCCAGCCGGGTCAGTGGCACGCGCCGCCGCAATGGCCGCGCGTAGGGGCGGTACCATCATCACCATGCCCGGCCCACCACCATAGGCGTTGTCGTCGACTGTATTGCGGGCGTCGGTGGCAAAATCGCGGGGGTTGAACAGCTGAATATCGATGATGCCGCGCTCGCAGGCCCGGCGCACGATGCCAACACCAGCGAAAGCGGCCAGCAGTTCAGGGAAGAGCGTGATCACGCTAAATCGGCGCATGTCAGTCGTCTGGGTGCCAGTCCACCACCATTTCACGCCGTGCGAGGTCTACTGCATGAACGTAACGCGGTATCACAAAGGGAATAAGCCGCTCGCGCTCGCCGGTCACAACCAAGACGTCGGCGGCACCCGTCTCGAGCAACCCGGACACCGTTCCTAACGGCACGCCACCGGTATTGGAGACTCGCATGCCGATGAGGTCCCGCCAATAGTAGGCACCCTCCGGAGACGGCGGCAGGGCGCTGGCCGGAACCGAAATCTGCTGACCCACCAAGGCCTCGGCAGCTTCCCGCGTAGACACCCCAACGAGCCTTACCACAAAGCCATCGCGCGCTGGCTGATGCTCAGCCAGTGCGTAGCGCTGGGCGGTCTCCCGCCCGCTCAGGGACCAGTGCCGGTACTTGAGAATGCCATCGGCCGGCCGTGCCAATGAACGCACTTTAATCCAGCCGCGCACGCCAAAGACGCCGCGGACCTCTCCCAGCACAATGAGCTCTTCTGTTTCCGCAGTGGAAGCATCCGTCGTCGGGCCCTCTGCGGACGCCAAGGGCTGCTCATCGCCAAGCGAAATCAACCCGTCGGAACGGGTCGGGACGTTCAGGCAGCAGCGCCGTGCTGTTTCATCAGATCAGCGACTCGATCGGACGGCTGCGCGCCAACCCCTACCCAATAGTCGAAGCGCGAGCGGTTCATTCGGAAGGGTTCTTCCTGTTTTACTGCAATCGGGTTGAAGAAGCCCAAGCGCTCGATGAACCGGCCATCGCGCTTATTGCGGCTGTCTGTGACAACGATGTGGTAAAACGGCCGCGCCTTGGCGCCAGTGCGGGAAAGTCTAATAGTGACCATTCAGTTGGATGCCTTTTAAGGATAGTCTTGGACAAGCGCGGCCCGAGCGGCCGCAAGGTCGCATATTCTATGCGAAGATGGCCGGGCAAATGAAGCCAATCTTCAATCTCTATGATTTGACATGAGAACCGCCACCCATAGCGACGACCTGGCCGCTGAAAAAGGGCGTTTACGCGCCCTCTTACGGGCCCAGCGGCGAGCCGCTTTTGCCGATGGCCCCGCAAAATCGAGCGCCGACCTCGCCTTACAAGCCAACGTTCTGCGCTTCAAGCCACCCGGGCAAACAGCGTCGATTTTTGTCTTTCTTGCGACGCACGAAGAAACCGCCACCTCACTCTTGATCGACACCTATCGCGCCGCAGGTGCGGTGGTGCTCGTTCCGAGACCCCTTGACCGCACGTTGATGCTAGCCGTGAGATTCACCGGATGGACAGATTTAACCCCTGGCCCACTGGGAATTTTAGCGCCGAGTGGCCGCGCAGAATACCCGGGCACCGTTGAGTGCGTGTTGGTTCCCGGCCTCGCCTATTCCCACGCGGGGCAACGCTTAGGTTACGGCGGCGGATTCTACGATCGTTGGCTTGCGCAGCAACCCACCGCCTGCCGCATCGGATT
>CAIPNE010000104.1 GCA_903866355.1 uncultured Gammaproteobacteria bacterium | reverse complement strand
TGGCAACGTATACCGGGCGGAGATTTTGTTCCTGCTGGGAATTCATCCGCAGACTCCGTCCAACGAGCTGGCACGGGAGCACTTTGATTCGTTGTGGCGGTTAACAACCGACTTGCTCAAAATCGGGGTGAAGTACAATCGCATCATCACTGTCGACCACCAGTTGTTCGAAAAACCGCTGAGTCGTTTGAATGCTTCGGAGCGGCTCAATGTCTACAAGCGATCCCATTGTCGTCGTTGCGGCAACGAGATCGTAACGTGGCTGTTGGGCAACCGAAAAATGTACGCTTGTGAGACCTGTCAGAAGGTGAATCAAAGCGCTTAGCCGTGCCAGGGAACTTACTGCCTAAAGTCTCTCTCCGGGAGCCTCGTAAGGGCGCACATGGAACAGCAGAACGATGTTTTTTTCGAACTGACGGGAGTTGAGAATTTCTCGGCCCGAAGATTTTCTCGCAGGGTGCGCATCGTCCCGGGGCTGGTGCTGATGGTCGCAGCCCTTGGGTCGGGCGTGATGATTTCGGAAATCCTCGCGGCCGGGTGAGTCGACTAAACCCTTCAAGAGCCGTTTGGTGTCAACGGCGCTGGCGTGAGACGCGCGGCATGCGCTCGTCGATAAACGTGGCGGTGGCCGCTGGTACATTGCCCCCAAAATTGCCAGATAAACGCGCAGGCATGATGCTCGGCCCCTGCCCTGTGTATGATTGAGGCCCCAATTTTCAGAGAAGAAAACCCATGAGCGACCCAATTGTTGAAGCCAGCACCACTGGCTGGATAGCCCAGCACCGCGACCAGTACCTAAAAGATCCCGTGGCTGGTCATTTATGGGATTCGTCGTTCGCCGGCGGACCTGGCCCCCTGCCCACGTTGCTGCTCACCACCACCGGTGCAAAATCCGGAACGCTCAGCGTCATGCCGCTGTTGTACGGTGACTTTAAAGGTGGCTACGCCATCATCGCCTCTAAGGGCGGCGCGCCGAAACATCCCGGTTGGTACCACAATCTGCTCGCGCGAAATGTCGCCACGGTGCAAGTGGCGGAGAAAGTATTTGAAGCCACCGCTCGCGTGGTCAGCGGCGCGGAACGTGCTCAGATTTGGCAACAAATGGCCGTGATGTACCCTCCCTACACCCAATATCAAGAAAAGACCGACCGCGAAATTCCGGTCGTGTTGCTAGAACCCATTCGGTAATTGCCGCGAGCGCCGTCAGGCGCTCTCATCAACCTAAAGTAACCACCGCTGCCCGCAGCGTGCGGGTGCGGTGACCTCTGGGGCGTGCATTCCAGCCCATGGAATGGCCAGCCTAAAGGACGCGCACCGAGGGTAATCCTCGGGCAAGACGGCGCTCTGGGAGATCGAGGCGCACGCTCGCCACAGGGCAAATGACCCGGTTAGGGAAGCCACACAAAGTGTGTCAGGTTACCCCCGCCGGCCGTTGCGCCGCGCGACAGCCTAAGCGTGTGCGTTCAATCGGTAGCGAGGGCAGCGCGCGCACGATGCACGCTGTGGAAGTCACCCTGCAGCGCCAGCTGCTGGAAGGGCAAATGGCGACGCAGCGCACTGGGCGATTCCCATTCCAGCAGCAAACACAGCAAGCGCACATGCGGCTGTGCGCTCGACACTTGCAGGTGGCCCACCGTTAAATCTAGCAGGCGATTCTCTGGCACGGCGCGCTGCCCGGTTGGCGCACGCCGCCAACTGCAAACCGGCACCGTGGCCGCCTGCGTAACCCACTCATAGCGCAGACCGTGAGCGTCCAAGGTGCGTGCAAAGACCCCCATATGCTCGGTGATGTAATAGGTGGTGGGCACCACCACCACCGGTCCGGGGCGGAGCCGACCATGGTTAGCAAACGGTAACTGAATCGGCTCGCGAGACGGGTACCGCCGCAGGTCTATCCAGCGCACCGGCTCGTGTGGATCCACCTGATATCGGCCGCTGAGCGATAAGGCCCGCCCCGCACCAAGCCCCATGGCAGCCTGCGATATACCACCGTGCGCGAGCGGTGAACGCGCCACAACGCGTAAAAAACTGCGTAGACATAGGCGCTGTTGGGCCGTGCGCTCGGTGATATTTTGATAACTAGGATAAACATCATCCTTCGGTAACATGGGCGTTTCGAGCAGTAACGACAGGGCTCCATACAGCGCGGCCTTATTGCGAAATCGCCCAATGGCCATCCCGCCGTGGGTCATGGGTTTCCTAACGGAGCTAATTTCCTTGATGTAGCGTTGCGCGCGTAGGCCGGCGGCGCGCACTTCCAGCAAGGTCAGCTGCATAAGATCCGCCGCCAGCGCCTGCTGCGCGGCCGTACTCGCTGGATGGTTAGCAATATCCAGCTGACAGTCAAAATCTGTCAGATAGCCTTCCACGCCAAGTGTGTGGCGTTTCAACGCGGCAGATTCGTGGGCGTCCAGCACGATGTGAGGTCGCCAAGCCAAGAGCAGCGCGTTCATAGCCTGGGTTTCGGGTTGCGACAGCACACCGTAATCGCGGTTGAGATTTACCTCGTTGGCGTTACGCGCGGAGCCGGCGTCGCGCCCGTCGGGGTTGGCATTGGGTACCAGCATGAATTCAAACCGTTCCAGCAGTGCGCTGAGGTCGCCATAGAGTAAGTCGCGCGCAATCGTTAGCAGCGCCTCGCCCCCAGCGGGCTCGGAGCCACCGTGATGCGATCCCACTAACAACACCCGTAGTGCGCCGGGCGTAGGCTGGCCACAGTGCAACGCCACCAGCGCCTGCCCACGCACCGAGTGACCCAAGGTTAGGCAGCGCGCCTGTGTCGAGCCGGCAGCGAGCCGCGTCAGATACGCCAATATCTCAGCTGAAGTCGATGGCCGACAGGCCTCCTCCACGGGTGTGATGAACGACTCCGCACTCATGCTATCGCTCGGTGGCGTTCAAGATTTTGCTGCATGGTCGACCCTCGCGTAGATAAAAAACTCCTGCTCCGGCCGCACCCAGCTCGCGAACGGCTCGGCACGAAACACACTGCTGGGAGAACGTGGATCAAGCAACACCACCGCAAGGCGTCCGTTGGTTTGGTTTAAATCGATGGTCAGCGCGCCGGCCGGTGCAAGCAGGGTCTGCGGGTTGGCGCTGAGCAGCCGGGCGCGACCCAGCGCATCGGGCGACAGCGCAAAGCGACTGGCCGTCACTGCGATGGTTTGTTGCGCGGTGAGTACCGAACACCGAATGTCGTGGCGCGCCAGCAGTTCGCTCATCTCACGTAGGTGCCCCGTGACCACATAAGCGGCTGGGCGCGTAATGGCGTCCGCAAGCTGAATCTGTCGGTAATCCCGGAACACCACCGACACCCGTTCGCCGGTCGCGATACGACGCAGCGGCACGCTGGTTTGAGGATGCGCCACATCCGCCACGTAGCGGGCAAATAGCACCACTCGCGTATTTTTAAACGCGGCACGGTTGGCCTCGACTTGGCGTGCGATATCGCCGCGACGCGCGTGCATCAGGGTTAAAAAAGCCCGCAGGCAAATCATTTGTTTCGTCACCCGGCCCGCAATATTGCGGTAAGTGGGATAGCTACCGGCGGGTGCATCGAGGCGGGTTTCCAACAAAAAAGACAGTGCACCCGTCATGCCCGCGGCATTGCGAAAATTACGCAACGTTAGCCCGCCGTGTGTCAGGGGCTGCTGAATGCTCGTGATTTCGCCCACGTAATGGGTCGCAACCAGCTGTTGGGCGCGAATGGTCGCTAGCCACTGGGTTAACAACCCTCGCTGATAAGCCTGCATGGCCGCCGGCATAGCAGGATGATTAGCAACCTCAACTTGCGCTTGAAAATCGGTCATATAGCCCTCGCGGGCCAGCGTCTTGCGTTTGAGAATGGCCGACTCATGGCTGTCTAACACCACGTCCGGGGCGTAGCGGCGCACGGCCTGTTTTAGCGCCAGCGCTTCGGGCTCGTTGGCGAGCACAAAATCCACATTGAGGTTGGCGCCGTGCGCGTTAGATCGTCGTTTTAGATCGCGGCCGTCTGGATTGGCATTGGGGATCAAAATAATCTGGGTGTCCGCTAATAACCCCCGCTGACTGCCGGTCAGTAGTTCGCGTCCCAGTTGGAGTAGGGCCTCACCACCGGCCGGCTCGGCCGCCCCATGTTGCGACCCAACGAGCAGAATGGTCAGTCTTGGAGCACCCTGACGCGCGCCCAATACCAGCGCTTCGAGGGGTCGTCCCTGAACCGAAAACCCCAGCACTTCGAGGTGTGCTAAATCGCTGCTAGCGCTGAGCTGCTGCAGGTAGCGGGTGATGTCGGCCGAGGCTGAAATGCGCGAGAAATTCGCCGCCTCCAACGGCGTGGGCAAGATTTCCTGCGCATGTCCTGCCCCCGCCCATCCGAGCACGAGCGCGATGACCCACACCAAATGTCGACACCGCGTCAGCGCGGAGCGCCAAACACGCTCAAACACGCAGCTTGAAACGCTGAATTTTCCCCGTCGCAGTCTTGGGCAATTCCTCGACAAACTCTAGCCAGCGGGGATATTTATGCGGAGCCAACTGCCGCTTTACATGCTGTTTTAAATCCGCTGCCAGCGCCTCGCTGTGCACCACGCCGGGTTTGCACACCACGAAGGCCTTGGGCTTGATCAGACCATCCTCATCCGCCAGCCCCACCACGGCGGCTTCCAAAACGGCGTCGTGGGCAGCAAGCGCGCCTTCCACTTCAAAAGGTGAGACGTACTGACCACTCACCTTGAGCATGTCGTCCGAGCGTCCGCCGTAAACGAAATAGCCCTCAGCATCCAGACTGTATTTGTCGCCAGAGCGCGTCCATTCTCCCTTGAAAGTTGCCTGCGAACCGGCCCGGTTGTTCCAGTAGCCTTGCGCGCTGGTAGGTCCGGCAATTTCCAAGTCGCCCAGTTCGCCCGCCGCCACTGCCTGTCCGTCCTCGCCAACCAAACGCACCCGGTAACCCGCCACAGCCTTACCCGTCGTGCCATAGCGCACATCGCCCGGCCGGTTAGATAAGAAGATATGCAGCATTTCGGTGGAGCCAATGCCATCCAGAACCTCGACGCCAAACTGCTGGGTAAAGCGGCGCCCCACCGCTGCCGGCAAAGCTTCCCCGGCACTGGTACAAAGCCGGAGTGCCAGCGCGGCGGGATCGGGCAAATCGCGCTGAGCCAACATCGCCGCGTACAGGGTGGGCACACCGCAGAACACGCTGGGTTGATGCGCCAGCAGACGCTTGAAAACCGCCTCTGGGGTGGGTCGCTCGGCCATCAGCACGGTGGTCGCGCCGAGCGCCAAAGGGAAACTGAGTGCGTTACCCAAACCGTAGGCAAAGAATAATTTGGCCGCCGAGAAAATGATGTCCGACTCGCGCAAGCCCAGGGTGTCGCGCGCGAACAGTTCGGCGGTTTGGATGGGGCTAGAGTGGCTATGCACCGTGCCTTTTGGGGTGCCCGTCGAACCCGAGGAGTACAGCCAGAAGCAGGGCTCATCTGCAGTGGTTGGGGCGGGCTCGCAAGTCGCCGCCGCGGCGGCCATGTGCGCGGTGAGCGCGCGTTCATCGCCCCACGCTTCACCGGCCACCAGCACGTGCTTCACAAAGGGGCTGGCGGCGATGGCCGCTTGGAAAGCGGGCAGCAAGGGGGCAGCGACAATCAGCGCCTTGGCGCGGCTATCGCGCAACATGAAAGCGTAGTCGTTGGGGGTCAGCAGCGTATTGACTGGGATAGGGATGATGCCGAGCTTGATCGCACCCAAAAATACGCTGGGAAAATCGATGGTATCCAACAGTGCCACGAGAATCCGGTCTTCCTGCCCCAAACCGAGATCTCGCAAGGCGTTGGCAGCACGGTCCACGCGCTGTGCCAGCGCCGCGTAGGTGTAGCTGCCGGCATCGTCGATATAAGCCAGCTTGGGGCCGCGCCCCGCCACCAGATTGCGCGCGATCAAATCGTGAGCGGCGTTGTAGTAACCCGGCCCGGTGGGGAGCGTGGTGGCGAGTAGCGACATCGGATGCGGCCCTGCAAAAGGAGTTGGGGAATAGTGTGCGCCGACTTTACGCAGCCGTGGCATCGCCCTCTACGGCCAGCGCAAACCAAGGCGTTATCCATGCGGCAGTGACTTCTTCGGGCATGGTGCCCGATGACGCATCGTGGGTCAGAACCTCGCCCACCCGCTGCGCGCCCAGTTTGGTGAGTTGGGTATCGAAGCGCCGACCGGCAAACCCAAAAGTCTGCGCGTGTGAAGTATCGCCCAGCGAAATCAGCCCGTACCGAACCCCGCCGAGATTCGGTTTAGCGGTGACGAGAGATTGGTACAGGCCGCGGGCGTTGTCGGGCACATCGCCCTGGCCATAGGTCGAGATGCAAACCAAATACAGCCCACCCTCAGCAAAAAGGGTGGCATCGAGGTCATCCATTTGACGAATGTTTACCTCACCGCCGGCGGCCTTTAGGCGAAACGCAGCTTCCTCGGCGCAGTACTGCGCATTGCCCGTCGTCGTACCAACCAAAATCGTCACCGAACGAGACATGTAGGATCCTCAAAAGGTTTCTTGTCGCAAGTAATAAGCTGCATTATATTGCCGGCATAAGAATTTTTCGGCAATATATTTCATGTCTGACGCTCAGCGAATGGCGCCGCCCGAAGGCCTACCGCTAGCCACACCCAGTGCGGCGCGGGCGCCTTTATTAGACATCGGCGCGCGCGTGCGCGAAGCCCGGGCGCGGCGCGGCATGACCCGCAAACTGCTCGCCACTCATTCGCAGGTGTCCGAGCGCTATGTCGCGCAACTGGAGGCCGGGCAGGCCAACCCCTCGGTGCTGGTCCTGCTGAAACTTGCCCAAGCGCTGGACCTGCCGCTCACCGAGCTGCTGCGTGAAACGGCAGCCGAGCCGCCCGAATTACTCCTGCTCATTGAACTGCTGCGCCGCCAATCCCGTGCCGTACTCCACGAACTGCGGAAAAATCTTGCGCGAAAGTTGGGCCGCGCAGACGACCAACCCCGCACCCGCATTGCCCTGTTAGGGCTGCGCGGCGCAGGGAAAACAAGCTTAGGACAGCGACTAGCAGACCACTTGGACTGCCCTTTTATCGAGCTGGACCAAGCGATAGAACACGCTGCTGGCACCAGCTTGGCGGAGATTTTTCTGCTCTATGGGCAGGCGGGCTATCGACGCCATGAGCAACGTTGTCTCGAGCGCCTGCTGAAAACTCATCCGCGCTGCGTTATCGCGACCGGTGGCAGCATCGTGACCGCCGCGGCTACCTACGATTTACTCTTGTCCACCTGCCGGTGCGTGTGGTTGAAAGCGGCCCCAGAAGAACATATGACGCGGGTGGTGGCGCAGGGCGATACCAGACCCATGGCCAATAACGCCGAGGCGATGGACGACCTGCGCCACATTTTGGACGCGCGCACGGCGCTGTATTCGCAGGCTGATCACACGGTGGACACCGCGGGTCTCACGCTAGATCAAAGCTATCTCGCACTCGCCCACGCGCTTGCGCAAACCGACTAATGCCGAAGGAACCCGCCATGTCCGTCACCGCCAATCCAGCTGCTGCCCCCGTATGGGTCACTTTCGATCGCCATCCCGACCACTACGCGCACTGGCGAGTGGACTACTCGGGCGAGGTCGCCACCTTATCCATGGACGTCAACGAAGACCGTGGCTTGGCGCCCGGCTACAAACTCAAACTGAACTCCTACGATCTGGGGGTGGACATCGAACTCTACGACGCCCTCCAGCGCATTCGTTTTGAACAGCCGCAGATCAAAGTCGTGGTGCTCACCAGCGCCAAAGAGCGCATGTTTTGCTCGGGCGCCAACATTTACATGCTCGGCAAATCGACTCACGGCTGGAAGGTCAATTTCTGCAAATTCACCAACGAAACCCGCAACGGCATGGAAGACTCCAGCCGCGACGGCTTGAAATTTTTGGCGGCGGTGAACGGCACGGTGGCAGGCGGCGGTTACGAATTAGCGCTGGCGTGCGATGAAATCGTGATGATTGACGATCGCTCCTCCACCGTCAGCCTCCCCGAAGTGCCGCTATTGGGAGTTCTACCCGGCACCGGCGGTTTAACCCGCGTGATCGACAAGCGCCGGGTGCGGCGCGATTTGGCGGATGTTTTCGCCACCACCGTGGAGGGCGTGCGTGCCGATCGGGCCCAACAATGGGGGCTGGTGGACCATACCGCCAAACCGGCGCAGTTCGCCGAGTGTGTGGCCCAACGTGCCCACGCGCTGGCGGCCACTAGCACGCGCACCGGCGACGGCGCGGGCGTGCAGCTGGCACCATTACGCCGGGTCATTGACGACACCGGGCTGCATTATCAACACGTGGAGGTGCTCCTCAACCGCGTGGCGCGCACCGCGACGCTGCTCATTCGGGCGCCTGCCGACGCCCCGCCAACGGATCTCGCGGGCATTCATGCCGCGGGGGCAGACTGGTGGCCGTT
>CAIPNE010000103.1 GCA_903866355.1 uncultured Gammaproteobacteria bacterium | reverse complement strand
TGCCCCAACACGAGCGCACCGACCGGCCGGGCAAAAAACCCCAAGGCGAATACGCCAAACGCCAGTAGCTGCTGCGCCGAGGGGCTCGATTGCGGGAAGAATTGCCGGCCGATGCTGGTGGCAAAATAGCCGTAGACCGCGAAGTCAAACCACTCGAGCACATTGCCGATCAGTCCGGCCAGCGCGGTGCGCAGCGCCGACATTTGGGGGGTAGGAGTCTGCATGGGGGCCATTGAATTACCTTGCGGCGCGAAGATTGCCTCGCGGGTCTTTAAGAATGAGTACCGAACCAGCGCCACGGTATGCGAGTCGCTTCGGCAAGGAAAGCCACGCGCTGGCGCATTAGACCAAATGACCTGCCAGCCCCGCCCCCGGGGCTGGCGATTCTGCGTGATCAGGCGCTCAGCGGCGGCGCGGCAAGACCCGCATAGCGTCGTCGGGGCCAGCCGCATTGGCGGGCGTTGTCATTGGCCGTGACGTCGCCAGGTGTCCTGCCCTGAAAAACAAGCAGCCAAGCGGGCCGGTTGAGGTCTGTTGCTATGCGCCACATTGCCTCGTTTATCCACCGGGGCTTTAAGCCCGCCTAGCGCCGGCGTTGGCCAGCTTTACCAGGGCCAAAGGCCGTGCCCTAGTGCGCCATCGCGCTCACCAAACCACCCCTGCCATCGCTTTGAATACGGGACAAACAGCCGGCGGCAGGTAGCTGCGCGCCTTGTATAAAACTGCTTTTGTGGCGCCACGCTGCGCCCAGCTGGGACGGCGAAGACCTGCTTTTTCACTTGACGAATAAATGAGTAGCTTATTTAATTTGCTAGGCAAACGGGCCGGGGCGATTTTTAAAAGGGTGTCATCTTGGTCGATTCTCGACGTCGAGTGGCCATGGTTGCCCGAACGTGAGCGGCAAGACTATCGCCAGCTGGCCGCGCTGTCGTGTGTCACCCAGCGGCGGATTGTGGTCGGGCTGAGGTTCAGGTTCTCGCTAGACGTGGTGGACGCTCCGACCTTGTTCTGTGATCTGGCGCACGACCCTCGGCGTAATAATAGTTACTGGTATCGCGCTGCCGCTCAGGCCCTTTTCTTTGATCTGGCGCACGACTTGCGGCTTCTAACTGGTGGAAAATCGTGTGCGTGGCCATGGGTATTTCCTCGTTGGGTGGGAGGTGTGAGGCTGTGCTGGGGGATCAAGATGCATAGACCTGTTGGAGGTTTGCTGGCAGGTGGCCCCTATGTGCCGCACACAATTGATGATCGCTAGCAGCGCGTCCGCACGGGCCGGGTCAGAGACGGCAGCAGTGTCTGCAGGCGCAAAGCGCCCGCTCTATGGTTGCCAGAGAGCACGCGCCGCACGGCGGTAACGTCTGAATTAGGCCGCGGTTCGCCGCTAAAAAAAGGATAGACGCCCCGGCGTTTAGGATCTGGACCGGGAAACCCAACAGCACTATGGAAGTTTGAGGACGGCACCATCGATATGGCAGACGCTACGATTCTAATCGTCCATGATTCACCGGGCGATCTGCAAAAGCTGATCTCGGCGTTGGCGGTCGATTTCGATCTTCGGATGGCCACGTCGGATGGGTTGGGGCTGGCTTTGGCGCACCACACAGTGCCGGACCTGATCCTCTTGGACGTGACAATGTCGGAGCGGCCCGGCGTTGAGACTTGCCGGCGCTTCAAGGCCGAGCCCGGGTGGTGCGACATTCCGATCATCTTGTTGACGGGGCAGGGCGGTGACCAGGCCGAGAGCACCGTCCTCGCGCTGGGCGCGGCCGAATACATTGCCAAACCGTTTACCATTGCCACCGCCCAGCGAAGAATTCGCAACCTGCTTGAGCGCGAAGCGCTGCGCCGGAAAACAGAGGCCCAGTTACTTAAAATTCAAGCGACCACCGACCTGTGGCAGGCGTCGCACCAAGACGAAGTCGATTTGGGCTATAGCGCCCAGTACCCCGTGCCGAAGGGCTTAATCCCCATTGGCCTCAAGGGTGTCAACGTCCACAGCTTTAACGATCCGGCGCCGCTCGTGGGCGGAAATTTTAGCGATATCCACCAGCTTCACACTTACACTTTTGATGTGCTGATGGGTGAGGTGCTGGGCGAGGGGAGAGGGCTAGGGGGAGCGCTGATTGCCGCTGGTGTCCGGTCCGCTTACCGTCAGGTGCTGGCAGACTTGTGGGTGGTCAACGCAATGGGCACACCGCTGCCAACGCCCGCGCAAATCATTAATCAACTGCACCTGGTGCTAACACCGCGACTGGCCGCACTGTCGCTTTCCGTCGGGCTGGTCCTGTACCGCTTTGACATCAATACCGGCACACTGAGTTACGTCAACGCGGGTCACCAACCAGGACTGCATTGGTCGGCAACGCAGCGCTGCGTGCTGAGCGTCCCCGGTGAGAACCGGCCGTTGGGCGTGCTGCCAGACGCAGTTTATGTCCAATCTTGCCTACCCATCGGGCCGGGTGACAGCCTGCTGATCTATTCACACGGCATTACCGGGGCCCGCAACCCCAGCGGCGAGCCGTTTGGTGAAGCGCGGCTGAGCGCGGCCTTCGCAGCCCACAGCGCGGTGTCGGGGTCCTCTGCCTTGGCGATCGACTCCCTGCACCAGACGCTCGCCGCCTTTATCAGCGACGCGCCAGTACAGGACGATCAAACTGCCATCCTGATCGAGTGGCCGCGCGATGTGCTGCCATCAACACAGCCGCCCGATCTGCAGGAGCGCGCCCAAGCCGCAGTGTTCAATCAGTTGACCTACGTCGCGCGCGACGAACAGCTGCTGTCAGTCAAAGAAGTGCAACGAGTTTTGTCTCAACTGCGCGTGCAGCAAGTTGAGTTGGAGATGCAAAACGAAGACCTGCGCGCCACGCAATGGCAACTGGAAACCCAGCGTAGGCGCTATTTCGAACTGTACGACCTAGCGCCCGTGGGCTACCTAAGCGTCAGCGCTCAGGGAATTATTCTGAAGGCTAATGTGAATGCGGCCAAGCTGCTCGGCCGGGATCGCCGAGACCTAGAAAAATATCTGTTCGCCAACTTTATTGATCCAGCCGATGAAGAAATCTACTTCCGGCTGTGCAAAGCACTGATAGACACGCGCGAAATTCAGGTTGGCGAATTGCGCTTAAGGCAACCGAGCGGCCTTCCCTGCTGGGTCGCATTGACCCTCGATCTGGTACAAGAAGGAGACGCTGCCGTTGAGTTTCGCCTCATTATCAGCGACATCACCGAGCGCCGCGTGGTAGCCGCAGAACTTGCGTCGCTAACCGCGCTGATGCAAAAAACAGCCAGTCGGGTTCCCGGCTTGGTGTTCCAGTTTCTGGCGCGCGCCGATGGCAGTTCTTGCTTCCCTTTCGCCAGTGAGGCCATCCGCGACATTTACCGAGTCAGCCCCAGTGACGTACGCGAAGATGCCAGCAAAATATTTGCCTTGATGCATCCAGACGACCACGACGCGGTGCTTGCCTCGATGCAGACCGCGGCCAAGGAACTCAAGCCTTGGCGGATGGAATACCGGGTCAAGTTCGACGACGGCACGGTGCGCTGGCTGTCTGGCAGCATGCTGCCCGAGCGCGGACCAGACGGTGCCACCATGTGGTACGGCGTCGTTACCGACGTGACGGAGTCCCGACACTTGAAGGAAGCGCTACAGGAAAGCGAATTGCGCTACCGCACCGTGGCGGACTTCACCGGGTCGTGGGAATACTGGGCGATGCCGGATGGTGAACTGCGCTATGTATCGCCTTTCTGTGAGCAGGTTTGCGGATACACCCGCGAAGAACTATATGCCGATCCCTCGCTGATCAGACGCATGGTCCATCCGCAGGACCTGGCACTATTCGACCGGCATGAACACGGGCTTTCGGGTCTGGGCCGGTCTGACCCCATCGATTACCGCATCCGGACCAAACAGGGTGAGGAGCGCAATGTCGTCCACGTCTGCAGACCTGTTTTTGACACCGAAGGCAAAGCACTGGGATATCGCGCCAGCAACTATGACGGCACTGCCACCAAAAAACTGCAAGAAGAGGTGCATCAACTGGCTTTCATTGACCCCTTGACGCAGCTTCCTAACCGGCGATTGCTGAACGATCGCTTGGAACATGCCCGTAGCGTTGGCAGGCGCACGGGACGCCACGGTGCGCTGATGTTTCTGGATCTGGATAACTTCAAGCCGCTCAATGACACCTATGGTCACGGGGTCGGTGATCTGCTCTTGTTGACGGTGGCACAGCGCCTGCTGGCGTGCGTGCGCGGGGTGGATACAGTGGGCCGCATTGGCGGCGATGAATTTGTCGTGCTGCTGGAAGAACTGGATGTGGACCTGTCCGAGTCGGAGCTGCACGCCCGCAGCGTCGCCGAAAAAATACGCGCCAGTCTCGCAACACCGTATTTATTGGATGTCGAGAAGCACGACCAGACGCCTGCGTGCACGATTGAGCATCACTGCAGCGCCAGTATCGGGGTGATGGTTTTTCGGGGCGAGGAGCTTAGCAACGACGATATCCTTGCGTTCGCCGATACGGCCATGTACCAAGCCAAGGATGCCGGTAGAAATTTGGTGCGGGTCTATAACGAAAAAAAGGAGAACAGTCGTGGCGTCACTTAAGCATGACGCTATCCAGTTGGTGAGGCCAGCGTGTGGTAGTGCCAGTCACTAGCAGGTCCCACTCGCAGCAAAGGGAGTAACACCTTGAAGAACCCGCAAACACCCGGCACAAGCTCCGATGGCGTGGCCACGCCGCCCGTGGTCGAGACGCCTGCAGCCGTGGACGCGCCGCAACCCGCCGCGGGCGTTGGCTGCCCGACCGTGGGTATTGGTGCCTCCGCTGGAGGCTTGGAAGCCCTCGAAACCTTCTTTGGCGCCTGCCCGCCGGACACCGGCATCGCCTTCGTCCTAGTGCCGCACTTGGATCCGGACCATAGCAGCCTGATGACCGAAATTCTGCAGCGCTGCACCACCATGACGGTGCGCGAAGCGGTCCACCAAGAGCGTGTCGAACCCAACCGCGTGTACATCATTCCGCCAAGCAGCGAGATGGCTATCGTGGGCGGCGTATTGCAACTCTCAACGCCCGTGCTGGCGCGCGGCCACCGCAGGCTGATCGACAGCTTCCTGCGCTCGCTGGCGGCCGATAAGGGCGCACGCGCGATGGGCGTCATTCTCTCGGGCACTGGCTCGGATGGCACGTTGGGCCTGCGCGCCATCTTGGCTGCTGGGGGTGCTTGCATCGTGCAGGATCCTGCCAACGCTAAATATGATGGTATGCCGCAAAACGCCATTTCGGCGGGCTACGCGACGCATATTCTGCGTGTCGACCAAATCCCCGCCATGCTGCAGAAAGTGGCCAGTGGGCCGACCCCGCCGTCGAGCGTGCCCGCCGTCGTGCCGGAGCAGGCCCGGACGGGCATCAGCCAGATACTGCTGCAACTGCGTTCAATCGTCGGGCACGACTTCACGCTCTACAAGAAAAGCACCATGGGGCGGCGCATCCAGAATCGCATGGCGGCGCATAACCTGGAGGACGAAGCCAAATACGCGCGTCTTTTGCGTGCAGACCCGCTGGAGGCGTCGTTGCTGTTCAAGGAACTGCTGATCAACGTCACCAGCTTCTTTCGCGACCCCGAGGCCTTCGTGGCACTCAAGCAGGTCCTGCTGCCCGTGTTGCTAGCACGGGAGCCTACCCGTTCGACCTTTCGCGTCTGGGTGGCCGGCTGCTCCACTGGCGAAGAGGCCTATTCGATCGCCATCGTGCTGCGGGAACTTCAGGACGAGATGCGGGCTCGGGGCGCGGGGGAACTACAGACAAAGATTTACGCCACCGATCTCGATGATGACGCCATTGCTGTGGCGCGCGCTGGGCACTATTCGGTCGATATCGCGCGAGACATCCTGCCCGAGCGTTTGCAAAATTTTTTCAGCGCGGACGATAGCGGCTACCGGATTAAGCCCGAAATCCGCAACATGGTGGTATTCGCCGTGCATAACGTCATCCAAGACCCACCCTTCGTTAATATCGATCTTCTGAGTTGCCGCAATCTGTTGATCTACTTCGAGGCGGAGCTGCAAAACCGCATGGTTAACAGCTTTCATTTTGCTTTGAAACCCGATGGGATATTGTTCCTGTCCACCTCGGAGAGCCTTGAAAAACAGGGCGATTGGTTCGGCGTCATCAACGACAAGTGGAAGCTCTACCGGGCCCATCCCACTTTGAATAAGACCCGGCCCCCCGCCCCCAGCGCTCCGGGGCAATACATCCAAAATATCGATAATGTCCCTCACTATGATCGGCCGACCGCCACCACGCGCTTCAGATCGGCCACCACCATTGCGGTGCTGAGCACGCAGGCACTTTTGGAAGTCTACGCGCCGGCTTCGGTTATCACCGACTGTACGGGCAACATCCTTTACGTACACGGTGACACCGGGCGCTATCTGCGCCCGGCGCCTGGAACGATTAGCAGCAATGTGGTCAGTATGGCGCGCGAGGGGCTGCAGCGTGATCTTCGCGCCGCGATTAGCAGCGCGGCTATGGAGGCGAAGTCGATCCTCAAACACGAAGTCTCGGTCAAGACCAATGGCAGCTTCTCTAGGGTGAGCCTCAGCGTGCGCGCCCTGCCGAGCAAGAACCACGATGAACGGTGGCTGCTGGTCAGCTTCGAGGACGTCGAGGACCTGGAACCAGCGTCCAGCAAAGCCTTGGTCGTATCGGGTCGCGGCAAACGCGCGGCAGTGCCCGCCGAGGGCGCACGCAGCACAGCGCTAGAACGTGAACTCAATTACAGCCGCGAGGTTCTACAATCAGCCAACGAAGAACTGCAGACCTATAACGAAGAACTGCAATCCGCCAACGAAGAACTGCAGTCCGCCAACGAGGAGCTAGAAAGATCTAGGGAAGAACTACGATCCCTCAATGAAGAATCAACCAGTGCCAACAGCGAACTCAGCGCCACACTCGCGCTGCTGCAAAAAACTCAGAACGACATGAAGAACCTGCTCAACAGCATCGATACAGGCATTGTGTTCCTGACCGGTCAAATGCTGATTCGCAGCTACACCCCCAAGGCCTGTTTGGTCTACCGCTTGATCGGCAGTGACATCGGGCGACCCCTCAGTGACATCACGACCAGTCTGGACAACACGGACCTCGCGGCAGACCTGCGGTCGGTGTTCGATACGATGATCCCGATTGAACGCGAAGTGCATACGGTCGACGACAGTTGGTACCTGGCGCGTATCCAGCCGTACCGCACGGTGGACAACGTGATAGATGGCGTGGTGCTGACGTTCACCGCCGTGACCGAGTTTAAGCGCGTCAGTGAGGCTGCCCAGCACACGCTTGACGAACTCGGTGCGGTGAAACAGGCAGCGGTGCAAGTTGCGCGCGAACTGGCAGAAGGTATCGTTAATACGCTCGTTGAGCCGCTGCTCGTGCTCGACAACACGCTGCAGGTGGTCTCGGGCAGTCGTGCTTTCTACGCGTACTTTGGCGTCCTTCCAGCAGAAACAGTGGGGCGAAAAATCTATGATCTGGGCAACGGGCAGTGGAACATCGCGGCCTTACGCAAGCTGCTAGAAGACATTCTGCCGCAGCACCAGACGATGGAAGGCTACGTTGTTGAGCAGGACTTTGCGGGCCTAGGCCCGCGCCGCATGGTGCTAAATGCGCGGCGTATCGTCACCGCGGTGGGTGATACCGAATTCATCCTGCTGGTAATGGCCGCTATTGAACCCTTGTAAAAAACCTGAGCTCCGCAGACCACCCAGCACGTTGCAGCCTACTGCCCCCCGCGGCGAGCCAACGACGCCCGGCCGATTAATGCGCCCGCCACTGGCCTGGGTGCGCCCTGCGACTGACATGGCGTGTGACTGACTGGGCGCGGCACGGCGGATTGCGGTGGCAGCAGCCCGGCCTAAGGATGTGCTCTGCCACCAATAGAAAAGTTAACAACCAACGCATCGCGAACTGGGGCTGGCGCGGGGGCGTGCGCCGTGCTTTGGCGAGTGGGCGAGATGGAGGGCGCAGCGCGGCGACCCACTGGCCGCTGCCAGCCCGAGGGCCGCCCATCCGTTGATGATGCACTGCGGTGAACACTCAGATGAGGCTTGCCCACCACGCACGTGGCGAGCGTGCCACTGGCCGCTGATAAGTTTGGGCTGGTAGGTTGTCATGCTTGGCGCCCACCACACGCCAGTGCCCCTAGTGAAAAAGCCGCCCACACGGCGCATGATTAAAACCTGATGTAGGTCTGCATGGATACTCGGGCCGCGACGCCCAACGTCGCATGGCGAGACTCCCATAAGGAGGAGTGCGTGAGCAGTTTGTTAGATGGCAGCGTTGGTCAAATAGATTTTGTCACCCGCTACGGACTGATGTCTAAAGCCCAATTGGCAGCCATTCCGCGCATCACGGAAATGATCAAAGAACACTCACTGCGCACCATCCGCATTGCTTGGTGCGATCAGCATGGGCTGGTGCGCGGCAAGCAGGTGATGGCGCACGACTTTCTGTTGGCGCTGCGCAACGGGGTGGATTTTCAAACCGCCACGCTGTTCATGGATACCGCCAATAATCTCGCCGCGCCGATGTTCGCTAAACACGGTGGCGGCATTGGGGTGGCGTCGCTGTGCGGCGGGCCAGACGCCATTCTGGTGCCCGATCCCCTGACCTTCCGCGTGCTGCCGTGGGCGCCACGCACCGGGTGGATACTCTCGGAGATGTACCTCAACAACGGTGAGCCCATGCCGTTTGATACACGGGCGGTGTTTAAGCGCCAATTGGCCCGCTTGCACACGCGCGGCTGGGATTGGGTGGGCGGGCTAGAAGTTGAGTTTTATATTTGCAAACTGGAAGACCGCATGCTGCAACCCGAGCAGTGTGGATGGCCGCCGGATCCGCCCAAAGTCTCGATGATCGCGCACGGTTTTCAGTACCTCACCGAGGAGCGGCAAGATGAAATAGACCCCATCTTGCAAATGCTCCACGACAACCTGGCGGCGCTAGACCTGCCCCTGCGCACCATGGAAGACGAGTGGGGCCCGGGCCAGTGCGAGTTCACTTTTGACCCCACCCGCGGGGTGATGAGCGCCGACCACATGGTGTTGTTTAGAACCGCCGTGAAGCAACTGTGCCGTCGGCACGGTTACCACGCGACCTTCATGACCCGCCCAGCGCTGCCCAATTTTTTCTCCAGCGGTTGGCATCTGCATCAGTCTCTGTGCAGCTTGGAGGGTGGTGAGAATTTATTTGCCAACCTGATCAACCCCACCGACGAACTCTCGCTGTTGGGCCGCCAGTATGTGGCAGGTCTGTTGGCGCACGCCGCACCCGCCTGTGTTTTCAGTACGCCGACCATCAACGGCTATAAGCGTTTTCGCCCCAACTCGTTTGCCCCAGACCGCATCACCTGGGCGTGTGAGAATCGGGCGGCGATGATCCGCGTGTTGGGTGGGCCGGGGGATCGTGCCGCACACTTGGAAAATCGCGCCGGGGAACCCTGCGCCAACCCTTATCTCTACATGGCTTCGCAAATCGCGGCGGGTCTGGATGGCATAGACCGCGGGCTAGACCCCGGCCCAATGGACGAAACACCCTACGAATCGGGCAAACCCAAGCTGCCGCGCAGCCTGATGGAAGCCACCGCCGCGCTGTCTGGCAGTGCCATGTTTCGGCGTGAACTGGGGGATGCCCTAGTGGATTACCTGCTGTTGCTGAAACAAAGCGAAATTGATCGCTTTCTGCAACACGTGACCGATTGGGAACACCGTGAATATTTCGAAATGTTTTAACCGTTAGGCAAAACTGGTGGTAGAAAACGCATGAGTGATTGGCGCGGCACGAAGTTTGGGGCGCTCTCCGGCACCGAGTTGGACGAGTTTTTAGCCGGCCCGTGGCTGGCGCGTTTGGCTTGTCTTAAGCCCGATGGCTGGCCCTACGTGGTGCCGGTTTGGTACCACTGGGACGGCGCCAATTTTTGGATAGTGGGGCGCGCAAAATCCGAATGGTGCCACTACATGGCGCTGGATCCGCGAGTGTCCTTGGTGGTCGACGAACCCACGCCGCCCATTCGTAAAGTTATCTGCGAAGGGCGGGCGGAAATCGTAGAGCGTAACGTGGGACCCTACTTGCCCAACGGCGAAAAATCCCTGTGGAATGTGCTGGGCGAAACCCAGACGGGACCACGGTATTTGGGCGAGAAAGCGCAGGAATATCGGGGCGCGGTGAACACCGAGCCGTGTTGGACCTTCCGTATCGTGCCGCTCAAACTCACTACCTGGCAGGGCTTCGGTTGGCATGCGCGCTACAAGCAGGTCAGCGATGCACCCGTTGTTTAATGGCGCTGATAGCGGCTGAGGGCCGCGGTGGCGACGATGGCCTCGCCCTCTTAGGCCGCGCCTAGGGGCGGGCAGCGGCAGCGTTAAGCTAACCCGCTGCTTCGTGCGTGCACCCGGCGGCGGCCGTGGGCGCAGGCCGGAGACTTAAAGTGTGGGGTCAGACCGTGCACGCAGGAGCAAGCTTTGCACCCCGGAGCAACTGCTGCGCGCTGCGGCATACCCTCAAGCAGGCGTCGGGTTCGCGCCCAGCCGCCGCCTTTTCCAGCCACCGCCTAGACAGGGTGCCGGTGCCGGGCGCGCTGACGCTGTTCGCGAGCGCGCCGAGCTGTGTCGGCAGCGGTCGGCAGTGCCGCGCGGGACCGCACGCCGACTGACACGCCCGCCGCGCGGGCACGCGGTCAGGGCTTCTGCTTGCGCATCGAGTTCTTGATCGCGATCTTGCCGTTGCGAAACGTGTAGATATCGCAGCCGCGCGCCTCGACCTTGGCGCCATCGCTCTGGCGCGTGCCGGTGAAAATCCATTCGCCGCAGCCGCGATTGCCGGTGATGAAGTCCTCGCCGATCGGCGTGAAGTGCGCGTCCGGATAGTTGTCCCACAGACTCGCGAAGCCTTTGCGCACCTCCTCGCGGCCGACCCAGTGCGCGCCGTTGACGCCCGCACCCACGGAGGCCATGAACTCGCAGTCCTCATCCATATGTGCCATCAGGGTGTCAATATCGTGGTCGTTCCAGGCCTGGGTGAAGCGCGCCAGAAATTCGCGGGTGACTTCGTGCTTGTCGGTCATGTCGACTGATCCTTTCGTTCGGTGTTCGATGCGGGTTAAATTTAGGGCGCAGCAACCCGGCTGCGTCGTTCTGACAAGTTTACTGGAGAGCTGCGTAATGATCCTTGGTCATGAACTCTACGGTCGCGGCGCCGATGGCGTGATCGTGATGCACGATTTCTACGGCTGCCGCGATACCTGGGCCTTCGCGCGCCAGTTTTTCGACGTCGATCGCCACACCTATGCCTTCGCGGAAATCCGCGGCTACGGGGAATCGAAGAACATGCCCGGCGAGTACACCCCCCGCGAGGCCGCTGCGGATATCCTCCATCTGGCGGACAATCTCGGCTGGCAGCGCTTTCACGTGGTCGGCCACTCGCTGAGCGGCATGCTCGCACAGCGCGTCGTGCTTGACGGCGGTGCACGCGTCAAGTCGGCCGTGCTGACCACCCCGGTCGCGGCGTCCGGATTGAGCTTCTCACCGGAGGGTTTTAAGCTGATTGAAGGCTCGATCGACAGCGATGAACTGTTGGGCCAGGCATTTGCGGCACTGACCGGCAATCGGCTCGGGCCCGAGTGGGAGCGCTTCAAGATTCGGCAGCAGCGCGCGTCGCGCAACCGCCTCGCGAATCACGCGTATCTGAAGAGTTCAGTCGAGCAGGGCTTCCTCGACGAGATGCGCGGCAACCGCACGCCGATGCTCGTCATCGTCGGCGAGTTCGACATGGAGCCGTTCACCGAAGCCACCGCGCGCGACACCTTCCTGCAGTGGTATCCGCACGCCGAACTCGCGGTGTGTCGCAATGCCGGGCACTACCCGCAGCAGGAAGCACCCGTCTACGTGGCAGCGCTGATCAACGAGTTCCTCGGCCGCCAGCGCCGCTAGCCAACAAGCGGCAGATCTGCCGCCATCGCGTCGAGCAACTGGCGCTGGAACGCGCCTTGCGCCCTGATCCCCCAAAGAGGCCATGACGCCGCTGCACAAACGGGCCAGTCTGCCGGTTGCGGCGCAGCGCCTGCGCACCGGGATCACCCATCGCAGATCTGCTAACTCAGGCTCGGGTACTCATCGATATCCAGGCCGCCACGAACTTCACTGCGGCGTGTTACAAGCCGTTCAAGCGTCTCAGAGACCAACAGGAGACCTGAGCAGGAGACCTGAGCCTGGGAGACCGACCCGACCTGAGCCTGTGAGCCTGGGACACCCACAGCAGGTGAGAGACCTGCGACCTGGACCTGAGCCTGGGACACCCACAGCAGGACCTGAGCCTGGGACACCCACAGCAGGTGAGAGACCGGACCTGAGCCTGGGTGAGCCTGGGACACCCACGGGATCTGATCTGGGACACCCATCGGATCTGATCTGCGGATCTGATCTGGGACACCCATCGGATCTGATCTGCATGGTGACCTTGCCCTCGAGGAGACCTGGGACACCCACAGCAAGAGGAGACCTGGGACTGCTGTGGTCAAATTTTGCCGGACACCTCAACAGGTGGAAAATCCACCATCTGAGGAATATTAAATGCCAAGGCAATGCAAGAATTTCGACACCAGCCTCAAACTGGAAGTCGTGCGCATGATCAAGGAACAGGGCCTGAGTGTTCAGCACGTCAGCCAAAGCATGGACATCGGCCAGACTGCGATTCGGCGTTGG
>CAIPNE010000102.1 GCA_903866355.1 uncultured Gammaproteobacteria bacterium | reverse complement strand
CCGTGTTTGAACTGTGTTTGATCCATGGTGAACTCCGGCACGGGGTGGGGTTGCTACGTACTGCACGGCGCAGCGTTAGGCGCAGTCTAGAGCGCGCCGTCGCACAGATCACCCGGTGAGTTCGCCCTCTTGCCGCGCCGTTGCATCGCAGCGTATTGTCGCCGCGGATTGCGTGGGCCTCGGGCGGCCAACGACCGCAAACCCCAGTGGGGGGCGGCCCGCTCAACCGGGCCTGAGGGTTGGGTTTTTGCTCTTAAACATGGCCGTGGCGCGGCAACCCTTCCTAGTGCACCGACCAACAACCGCTAAAGGAGTTCTAAGTCCATGACTCGCGCCGCCAAGCAACGTGCCAGCACGCGTTTGCGCAATCGCCACGCTACCCATCCTCTTTTACAGAAAGGTGGAGCACACGAGAAAACCCATAAAGCGCAGCGTAAGCGCGATAAACAGGCCTTAAGTCAGCGCCCGAGCGATTAGCGAGGAGCCGGATCTAGTGCCGGTCTAGAAATCCCAGCAGTGCGGCATTAAAGGCCGCGGGCTGCTCGATGTTCGACAAATGGCCTGCCTGTTCCAGAATGACCAGCTCCGCATTGGGGATCAGGCTCGCCATTTGGCGGGCCACGGTGGGCGGGGTCAGTTGGTCTTCATCACCGCAGATAACCAGACTGGGCACGTGGATGTCGGTTAGCTTGGCGACCGGCGCGTAGCGGGTCATGGCCACGATGGCTTTGAGATAAGACGCTTTATGCAAGCGGCTGATGCTGTCGATTAAACGCTGGAGCGAGGCGGCGCTAGCGTGTTTGCTGAGCAAGGTGGGCGCGACCAACGGCGCAATGTCGCACGGCTCTTTGCCCGCCAGCAGAGGCTGTTGGCGCGACTGGATGAATTGCTCACGTTGTTCCAAGGTGACCGAATCATCGTAGCCCGGGAAGGTGTCACACAACACCAAACTGGCGACCCGTGCGGGGTGCGCTTCGTAAAAATCCAACGCAATGCGTCCACCCATGGACAAGCCCACCAGATGTGCTTGCGCCACGTCTAGATGATCCAGCAGCCGCAGTAGATCTGCGGCAAACAAGGGAAAAGTGAGCGCCTCGGGGTAGTCGTCGCTGTCGCCGTAGCCGCGCGCATCCCACGCCACTGCGCGGTAGCGCCCGCTAATGGCAGTACTTTGCTCCGTCCAGTTACTGGCGTTGCCACCAATCCCATGCAGAAACACCACCGTGGGGCCGGCGCCACTCAGCGTATAGGCGATGCGCGGCGCGCCAGGCACCCAGCCGTTCGCGCTAGACCGGTTGCTGGGCGCCACGTCCGGGGCTACCAAGGCAGCGCGAGCGGCTCGCCGGTCGCGGTTTTAACCGCTACGGGTGATGCGGAGAGGGTGGCGATGATGTGCAAGTCGGTGTCACCGGTGTTGCAGATTTGATGGACCACATCGCTGGGGATGATCAGGGTTTGGTCGGCCTTGAAGAAGAGTTCGCGGTCCTCGAACCGGCACACACCCGTGCCGCTCAAGATTACGATGGCTTCTTCGCAAGCATGGCAATGCACCGGCGTTTCGGCATGGGGTGCCAATGTCTGGCGCCACACTTCAAAACTTTTAAGACCATCCTGATGCCCCGCCAGCGTTTGGTGGGCCAATCCGGGCAGCTCGTGGAGGGTGGCACTGGCGTTGTTGTTGACGTGCATGGCGGAGTCTCCGGGTGTTATGGGTAACCTATAAAACGCGAGTCTGGCGCATGCTGTCAAGCGCCACTCGGTCGTGGCGAGTGGCGCTAAACCCAGCGCCGATAGGGTTACCGGCAGGCGGGTGGTGAATGACGCTCAGAGTCGAATTAATCCGCCGCTTGTCGTGTTCGTGTGCCGTGAGGCCGAGGCGTCGCTGAGCTTTCCGTGAGCGCATCTACCTTCGCACGGCAGCGACTATCCCCTAATGTCCATCCCTTCAGTCGCGGAGATGCTCGGCGTGGAAGGCGAGATGCTCGCCGATGAAGCTGCTGACGAAAAAATAGCTGTGGTCGTAACCGGGTTGTATCCGCAGTTGGATTGGGTAGCGGGCAGCCCGCGCGGCGGTGCGCAGCAGTTCGGGTTTGAGTTGCTCGTCAAGGAAGGGATCCGCCGCACCTTGATCGATCAATATGGGCAGGCGTTCCTGGGCCTTGGCCAGCAACAGGCTGGCGTCGTGTTCGGCCCAACGCGCGCGGTCCATGCCCAGGTAGTTGCCTAACGCTTTGTGTCCCCAGGGACATTCGGACGGCGCGCAGATGGGTGAAAAAGCACTCACACTGCGAAAACGCCCGGGGTTTTTGAGGGCCACGGTCAGCGCGCCATGCCCGCCCATCGAGTGGCCGCTGATCGACTGCCGGGTCATATCGAGTGCGGGATTTTCCCCCACCAGTGCCGGTAGTTCGTCGCAGACGTAATCGTACATGCGGTAGTGATCAGACCAAGGGGCTTGGGTTGCATTCACATAGAAACCCGCCCCGAGCCCAAAATCCCAGCCGCCTGCCGGGTCGCCTGGCACTCCCTCGCCACGCGGACTGGTATCGGGTACGAGTAGGGCCATGCCGTACTCGGCGGCGTAGCGTTGCGCGCCGGACTTGGCCACAAAATTTTCGTCCGTACACGTGAGGCCAGATAACCAAGTGAGTACCGGTACCGCGGCTTGCTCGGCCTGCGGCGGCAGGTAGACCGAGAAGGTCATCGCGCAGTTTAGGACGGCCGAATGGTGACGGAAGCGCTGCTGCGAGCCACCGAAACAGCGGCTGGCGCCAATCTGCTCCATCAGTACACGACGACCGAGCGGATGCTCTTGCCTTCGTGCATTAAGTCAAACGCATCGTTGATTTTCTCCAGCGGCAAGGTGTGGGTGATCAGTGGGTCGATCTTCACCCGGCCGTTCATATACCAGTCGACGATGGTTGGCACATCGGTGCGCCCCCGTGCACCCCCGAAGGCGGTGCCGCGCCAGCTGCGGCCCGTCACGAGCTGGAAGGGGCGAGTGGCGATTTCCTGTCCCGCACCTGCGACGCCCACGATGCAGCTCTGCCCCCAACCTTTGTGGCAGCACTCCAACGCTTGGCGCATGGTCTTCACGTTGCCGATGCATTCGAAGCTGTAGTCCACCCCGCCGCCCGTGAGGTCGATGATGGTCTGCGTGACGTTATCCACCTCGGTGGGATTCACGAAATCTGTCATGCCGAATTGCTTGGCGAGTTCAACCCGGCTCGGGTTGATGTCCACACCGATGATTCGGCTGGCGCCGATCATTGCCGCGCCCTGGATGACGTTTAGGCCAATGCCGCCTAGCCCGAAGACCGCGACGGTGGAACCCGTCTCCACTTTCATGGTGAAAAGGACGGCGCCGATGCCGGTGGTCACGCCACAACCGATATAGCAGACCTTGTCGAAGGGGGCGTCGCTGCGGATTTTAGCGAGCGCGATTTCGGGGAGTACGGTGTAGTTCGAAAAAGTGGAGCAACCCATGTAATGCAGCACTGGTTTGCCCTTGTAGGAGAAACGACTGCTCCCATCGGGCATCAAGCCCTGGCCTTGGGTCGCGCGGATCGCCTGACAAAGGTTGGTCTTTGGATGGAGGCAGTAGTCGCACTCGCGGCATTCGGGGGTGTACAGCGGGATGACGTGGTCGCCCACTTTGAGCGACTTGACCCCAGGCCCCACTTCGACCACCACGCCAGCGCCTTCATGGCCCAAAATGGCGGGAAGCGCGCCCTCGGGGTCATCGCCAGAGAGCGTGAAAGCGTCGGTGTGGCAAACCCCTGTGGCCTTGATTTCCACGAGCACTTCGCCCGCCTTTGGACCTTCTAAGTCCACTTCCACGATCTCAAGTGGGGAACCGGCCTTAAAGGCCACTGCAGCGCGGGATTTCATGGTGTAGCTACTCACTTTCTGTCGCGAAGGATGAGGGGAAATTTTAACCGTGCAAGGTCGCCCTTGCACTTGGCAGTGACGGCGGCCTTGGGTTTGTGAAGTCAACGCTGCTGGCCCGCCAACCCACTGGCTGGCCTACCGCGGCGGAGGCGAAGGCCT
>CAIPNE010000101.1 GCA_903866355.1 uncultured Gammaproteobacteria bacterium | reverse complement strand
TTGCTCGCGGTGGGTGTGGCGCTGCTGCTGGAGTTGACCGACAGGCGTGTGCGCAGCGCCGACGACGTGGTCGCGGCGCTTGATCTGCCCGTGCTCGGCACCTTGCCCAAGCCCAATGCCAAGCGCTTTACAGCCGGGCATCGCGCGCTGCCCGCCGCGCCGCGGGTGATGGCACTGGCTGCGCCTTATTCATCGACTCAAGGGGCTTGAGATATGGCGAAGTTCAGAGATTCTCAAGGTCATTCAGACACTGCCACTGCCGAGATGCCAGACGAATCCAACGAGGTTGCCGGCCGATCTATCGGGTCGATCATCTCTGAGACACGCAACCTCGGCGCCGAACAAGTCGAGAAGATCCTCAAGCACCAGCGCGAGAAGGGTATCCGGTTCGGTGAGGCGGCGATCTCGCTGGGCTACGCCAGCATCGACGACGTGATGTACGCGCTGTCGCAGCAGTTTCACTACCCCTATGCGGCCCAGAGCCAGCGCCAAGCCAACCCGGAGCTGGTGACGCTGAACAAGCCGTTTGGCGTGCAAGCCGAGAGCTTTCGCGCCATCCGCAGCCAGATCATCATGCGCTTGTTCAACGAGGGCCAGCAGCGCCGCGCAATCGCCGTCGTCAGCCCGGACAGCGGTGACGGCAAGACCTTCTTCGCGGCCAATCTGGCCGTGACATTGGCGCAGCTTGGCGGGCGCACGCTGTTGGTGGATGCAGACCTGCGGGGCCCGCGTCAGCACGAGGTGTTTGGCATCCCGAACAGCGCGGGCCTGTCAGGCATCCTCAGTGGTCGGGCCGAATCCAAGGTGATCCAGCAAGTGGCCGGCGTGCCCAGCTTGTTTGTGCTGCCGGTGGGTATCAAGCCGCCCAACCCGCTTGAATTGGTTGAGCGCCCAGCGTTCGGCTTGCTGATTCGCGAGTTGCTGTCCAAGTTCGACCATGTGGTCGTGGACACGCCAGCCGCGATGTACGGCAGCGACTGCTCGGTGATTGCCGCGCGTTGCGGCGCTGCACTGGTGGTGGCTAGGCGAGGCAAGAGCTTGGTATGCAGTCTGAACGACCTTGTGGCAAACATTTCTGAAACACCGGCCAAGATTTCCGGCGTTGTTTTCAATGAGTTCTAACACGTCCACCTGCCAATTGGCAGGGCGCAGTGTGGAAAGATGAATCCGTAAATGTCCAGCATCACCGCGAGTATGACGTTCCAAGGTCGATTACCATTTGTAAGAAATATGCCTTGGCTCTTGATTGCCTTTAGCTTATCAATCTTGTACCTGCCAACGATATACGATTTGGCATCTAGTGTTTGGGCAAGCGATGAGCAGGGACACGGTCCAGTAATTCTTGCTGTCTCAGTATGGCTGATATGGCGAAGTTGGGGAAAATTCAACAATTCTGAGGGCGCCACCGCAAGGCCAGCGCTGGCTTGGCCGCTGATTTTATTCGCGGCAATGCTCTATGCATTGGGGCGGGCTCAGGATATCCTGGCTTTTGAGGTTGGATCGTCGGTTATTATGTTGGTTGGGATTGTGTTGCTGTCGCGAGGTATCCCACTATTGAAGGCGATTTGGTTCCCGCTGTTCTTCATGCTTTTCATGGTGCCACTGCCGGGCGCAATCGTCGACACACTCACGCAACCAATGAAAATGGCAGTGTCGTATGTTGCCGCGCAAGTTCTTCATGGCGCGGGTTACCCCATAGGGCGTGCAGGTGTGGTCCTATTTATTGGGCCCTACCAACTTTTGGTAGCCGATGCATGTGCAGGCCTCCATACGCTGTTCACGCTGGAAGCGCTCGGACTGCTGTATCTGAATATCATGAAAAGCAGTTCGTGGCTGCGCAATGTGACGTTGGCAGTGCTGATCGTGCCAATTGGTTTTGCAGCTAATATTATCCGAGTAATGGTACTCACATTGGTTACCTATCACTTCGGCGATGAGGCGGGGCAAAGCTTTATTCACGGCTTTGCTGGAATGGTTTTGTTTATTTCGGCATTATTTTTTATAATATCAGCAGATGGCTTGCTTCGCTTAAGTATGAGGAATTTTCAACGATGACGATGCAGATGCTGTCGCCTCGCCAGTCAACGTCAGTATCTGCATTCATGCTGCGAGCGTGGGCCTTGCTAGCTGTTTGCATCATGGCGGCCGCAATCGCGTACTGGACGCGCCCTACGACTGAAATCTCCATGTTCCAGGGAAAAAAACTGGAACAATTGATTCCAATTCGCTTTGGCGAATGGCAGTTAGATAAATTAATAGTTCCAATAAATCCTGACCCATCAACATTGGCTGCGGTCAATAGAATTTACAGTGAGACCTTGGCTCGGACCTATGTAAACTCTCGCGGTCAGCGAGTGATGCTATCTCTTGCATATGGTCGACGGCAGAATGACACCATGCGTTTGCATCGTCCCGAGGGCTGCTACGCCGGTCAAGGCTTTGCGGTTCGCCTGCTTGGTGCTGCGCAGGTCGAGGTGGGCGACCGGACCATGGCTGTTATGCGTCTTGATACCTCAATGAGCATGCGACAGGAGCCGGTAACCTATTGGATGGTGGTCGGTGGCATGCATGCAATCGACCAGTTGCAGGCAAAGTTCGCACAGCTTGAATTCGGCATTAAAGGGTTTATCCCGGATGGCCTGCTATTTCGAGTCTCTTCGTTCGACGCGGTCCCTAGCAGCGGCTTTGCATTGCAGGACGCGTTCGTGCGTGACCTCATCGCGGCAGTGCCCGCACCGATAGCACAGGGCCTCCTCGGCACATGAACACCCTGTCGCTTCCCGGGCCTAGCAGGGTGATAGCCGTCGGTAGCGCCGCTGCGCTGCTTGCAGTAGTGGTAGGGCTGATAGCTGCGAGCGGAATCCCGATTCTTGAGTTGCTGGTAGCAGGGGTGCTGGCGGGAATCTTGCTGCTAACGCTTCCACTCACAACGCTCGTGCTTTTCTTGTTTTTCATTACCTTCGTCGTTCAGGGATTGCTGACTTACTTCGCTGGCATCTCACAGGCGGCCTGGCTGCCCTACTTGCTCTGCACATTGTTCAGCCTGAAGGCTATGTCGTCTTCGTTTGCGGCGCAGCCGACAACGAGAGATTCAAATTTATATGCTAACTGGCCGATACTTTGTCTTGCGCTATATTTTCTTTGCCTGGCTTTTTCGTCAGCGCTAAATTTTCCGGGGATAGGGCAACTTGTCGTGGGCTTGAAGAACGCGCTGCCGCTATGGCTCGTCGCGCTTCTCATTTACCAAGGCGCGCGCGACCAAGCTTTTCGTGACGCAGTGTGGCGACTGATGATCATTGTTTTTTTTCTCCAACTTCCGTTTGTCCTGTACCAGCGAATCTTCGTCGTTGCCCGGCGGCAAGATCTGACTGGGGCGAGTGGGGCAGACTCATTGGTGGGAACGTTTGGCGGGATCAAGAATGGTGGTGGCTATGGCAGCACACTTGTAATATTCGCGCTGATGGTGATGGCTTACTTTTTGGCCTCTTGGGCCCGGGGCCGCACTCGACTCGCTTGGGTGATTGGTGTCTGGGTGGTAGGGCTTACGGTCATCATGTCCGGTGAGGTGAAGGCTGCTTTCATCTGGCTCCCGATGGTGTTCGTGTACGTATTGCGACATCAGCTACTGTCCAGCCTCAGGAGGCTTGCGATCGGCCTCTTGGTCGGAGGTATGGTCATCGGCGGAATGACAATGATATATAATACGTTATATTGGGAAGGGAATACGGGAAATAGTCAATACAGAACCCTTGGCGAGTTGTTGAACTATGTCTACGACCCGCGCAATATAGATTATCGAACCGGTGAAATCGGCAGGGCAGCATCCATTGTGTTGTGGACCTCTGACGCTCGCGCTGACATCCCCCACCGTCTTGTCGGCTACGGTGCAGGTGCGTCGAGGATCTCGGCTACGGGCGGGCTGGGTAGCGTAGCGAAGCGCTTCGCGCCATTGGATGTCACAACAACGGGCATGGCGACGATGCTTTGGGATGTGGGCGCAATCGGATTCCTTGCTTTCTGTGGTGTCATTGGCAGCACGTTTGTGCTTCTGCGGCGCCTCGCGAAGCACCGCGACTTGCCCTCAATAGAGGGTGCGCGTCTTGACGCGCTGGCCATCTTGATGCTGATGTTCGCGAGCCTGCTGATTTACAACCGAAGCTTGGTCGATGAGCCAGTCGTCCAGACCTTGCTTGCATTGGCTCTTGGCTATGCCTTGCGGTGGCGCATTCTGCTGCGGGGCCCGTCGACGCAACCGCGCTCTACCGTAAGAGCGTGAATGGCGGCGATCAAACGCTTTGCTGCAGCGCGTGTACTGTCTGGTCTTGCCGGGCTGGCGTGGATTGTGTTGCTTGCGAGGTGGATGCCTGTCGCTGATTTCGCTGCCTATTCGGTGCTAACTTCAGTGGTTTCTGTGGCGTCTATTGCCGGTAACCTCGGCTTCGACCGCGTTATCTATCGTTACGTTCCGAGTGCGCACCTTCGGGGCGACTCGGCTTATGTGCTCAGGCTGGTGTGGTTTGCATTGCTGCCACGCCTAGTGGTCGCCTCAGTCTGCGCAGTGGGTGCAATGTGGTGGGTCATACAACCGAGCGGGACGCTATCTCTGTACCACGCCTGCCTGGCTGGAGGGATGTTGTCGATTTCTCTAGCCATCAGCGACGTGACCGCGACCACGGCAGATTCTCTGATGCGATTCGAGACCCAGGCGCGTCTCGTATTGAGCATGCTCGTGATCAAACTTGCCATGCTGTTTTTCATTCATTGGGAAGTCGATGTGCTCGATGTTCTTGATGTACTGATGATCGTCTTGGCGGTTGATCTGATGCAATCAGTACTCTCTGGTCTGCTTGCAATTCGGCCCGCATTGCGCGAGAGGCCGGCACCCCGCAGCCTTGATGATGTCGAGCCCCTGCCTGTATTGATGAAGACAGTGCCGCTGGCCGGCATGAACTACCTTTCTTACCTTCTCAGCATTCCGTGGCAGGGATCCACGGCCCGCATCGTCGTCGGCAAGCTGGCGGCCACGCCGGAGGTGGCGCTGTTCGGTTTGCTGCAGACCGTGGCGGATAGACTTCGTCTCTACCTGCCGATCGAGCTATTGCGCAGCGCGTTCGAGCCATTGCTTGTCCGCCGTTACGCGCTGGATCGCAACGCGGCGTCGCTGGTCCGCGATCTGGAGTTACTTCGCAGACTGAACTTCGTGACTCTTATTGCCGTGGCCGCATCTTCCGCCGTTGGTGGCAGCGAGATTGTCAGCATGATCACTGCTGGCAAGTATCAGAATGCAGGTCCGCTTGCGGCGTTGATCGCTCTCGCGCTCGCAGTGCGTAGCGTCAATGGCGTGTTGTGGATAGGCGCCAACATGCTGGGTCGAATGCGCGCGCTGACCGTCAGTTACGCGCTAGTCACTTTGGTACTGCTGCCGCTGCTCTGGCTGTCAGCCAAGTGGTTCGGTGCCTATGGGGTGGCATTCGTGTCGCTGACGCCGTCCGTTCTGGTCTGGGCCGTGTTGCGCTGGCGTGATGATCCCGTGGTGGCCGGCCTCTGGGATCTTCGTCGAGATGCTGCTTGCCTGTCGGTAGCAAGCATGGCGCTGGCCGTCGGGTGGATGATCAAGTCGACCATGCCGGGCAACTTGGGGGCGATGATTGCCGTCTGCCTCTTCCTGCTGATCTACGGCCTCGGCTCGGCATTGCTGCATGTCGTGACCCGCGACGAAATCGTTCGCTTGAGCCAGTTCTTGCGCGCACACAAGGGCTGAAAATGAATCAGCGGTTAATGGCGATGCGCGATCCTTGGCTTGGATCTTGGACGGGACTGATCGGTTTGTGCCAGGGATCCGTGGTGATCGGCATCAGCGCGTCGCAGTCGATGGACGTGTGCGGTTTAAGGGTGCAGATCGAATCGGTGGCGCATGACTTCATGGCGGTGCTGTTCCGCGACCGCAATGTCGTGACTGGCAGGCTCCTTGCCGGCATCGTTGCCCGCATCCAGCACCAAGAAGTTGCCATCTGCGACAGTAACCGCCCCGAGAACAATGAAGTCCTGGACTTCTCCATACGCAATCGCTTCTCCAACGCCTGCTTAGAGGTCGAGACGTGACGCAGCAGGCACATAGCGCTTTGCCTTGGCAACAGCCGGTCAGTGGCTTGACCAAGCGTCCGATCACCGTCGTGACATGGTTCTACGACGACCAACCGGGCTTTCTCGACTTTCGCTACCGCATCGAGTCCCTCAGTCGGCATTACCAGGTGACGCTGGTGCTGCGAAGCGACCGATTCAGGGCTGAATTCAAGGATCTCGACCTGCGAGTTTGGGTGGAGCCGAAGGCTCGAACGGGCAAGTTGCCATTCCTTGTGTACCTGTTGCGCGTGAGTCGCAGGCTGCGGCAGGAGTCGCCCAGCCCGGTGCTGCTGCTGGGGACGGAACACGCCTTGTGTCGATTCCTGCTGGCAGGACGGCCAATTGCGCTGTACTGGAATGAGCATCCTCTGCACGCCTACGGCGGATCGATGCCCCTGACACGCTGGCTGAACCAACGCATCGTGGATCTGATATTCGCGGCTACGAGGCGCGCTGATCTCGTGATGCCGATTGGCGAAGCGCTCTGTGACGACCTGCTGGCGCGAGGTGTGGAGCCCTCGCGACTGCGCATGATCTACATGGGTGTGAGTGACCGGTTTGCCGGCATCCAGCGGTGGGCGCCGGACGAAATGCGTGACCGGCCGGTGAACGTGATCTACGCGGGCAGCGTCGAGGCTGCGCGCGGGCGCGACGTGATGTTGGAAGGATTGGCGCTGGCGCTGCGCCAAGGCGCACGCTGCGTCCTGCATATCGTCGGCGCTTCGCCGGGGCAACTGGACTACTGCAGACGCCGTGCCAGTGAACTGGGGATCACGGAGCATCTGCGGCTCACCGGCCGAGTGACCGGGGCTGCGATACCTGAACTGCTTCGGGCCGCCGATTGTGGCGTCTGCATCTGGGAAGACCGGCCTTGGTGGCGGTTCAATCCACCGACCAAGCTGTTCGAATACCTCGTTGCGGGCCTGCCGATCCTCGCGAGCCGCATTCGAACCCATACGGCCTACATCGTCGATGGTCAGAACGGCTGGATCTTCGACTACGATGCTGGCGCGTTCGCCGAGGCATTGCACCGAATCTACCAAGAGCGCCGCTCGATTCCTGCAATGTCAGACCGCGCGACGCAGGATGGCCAGCGTTACCTCTGGTCGCGCGTCGAACCCGAGTTCTTGGCTGCAATAAATGATCTCTATGCGCTCTTGCCGCATCAGGAATCACGGCCTTGCGCGGTGCAGCGATGAAGCTGCTGTACTTCGTGCCGGAAACGGTCTCGACTCACCGGGCTGATGTTGCCGTGCTGTTTGGGTCCGCACTGCCCAAGCACGGGATCCTCACCCATCTTGTGGGCATGCCGGCAGAGGGGGCGACCAGCACCTCGGCGTTCGCCGACGTGTCGATGCCCGGCCCGACCATCGGTCGTGCGCATCGCGAACTGGCCTATCTTGGTCTGTCTCTTCGGACCTTGGCGGTGAGCGCAAGCGGGTGCGACGTGCTGCAGGTGCGTGACATGGTGCCTACCGGCCTGCTGGTCATGGTCTGGGCTTGGCTGCTGCGTCGACCGTTCGTCTACTGGATGTCGTTCTTGATGAGCGAGGGGCGGATCGAGCGCGCACGCTCCGACTTGGCCAGGCAATTGCCGTTGCGCGGCCGGCTGCGGGCATGCGCCGTGTTGACGAGGGGATTGGTCGAACGCTGGCTGTTGTATCGGGTGGTGCTGCGCCTGGCCGATCATGTCTTCGTGCAAAGTGATGAGATGCGACGCCATGTGGCGAGGCGAGGCATTGCCTACGATCGGCTAACACCTGTGCCGATGGGCGTGGACTGTGACCGCCTGAACCCCGATGCGGTGGTGCCGCGGCGGCTCGCCGGTTGGGAGGGTGTGCCGATCATCGCCTACCTCGGAATGATCGAGCGCAGGCGGCGGTTTGACTTGCTTGTGGATGCGATGGTGATCCTGCGCGCTCGTTTCCCCGCGGCGCGACTGTTGTTGATCGGGGAAGCCCCTGCGCCCGCCCATCTTGATGAGTTGTCGGCCTACGTTCGATGCCGGGGCTTGGCCGACGTGGTCCATGTGACCGGCTGGCTGCCGACAGACGATGCATGGACGCTGTTGGCCGGTGCGGACGCTGCCGTTTCGGTCATTCCGCGCGGAGAAATATTTGACGTCAGCTCGCCAACCAAGCTGCTCGAATACCTTGCGCTCGCGACGCCCTGTGTGGCCAACGACAGCCCTGATCAGGCTTGGGTGCTGGCGCAAAGCGGCGCCGGTCTCTTGTGCGCTACCACATCGCAGGCAATCGCCGGGGGTCTGATCGAGATCCTCGAGGCGCCGGCGGTGGCTCGCCGGCGTGCGTTGGCGGGGCCTGCATTCATTCGCCGCGAGCGCAGTTATTCAGTCATCGGCGCAAGGGTTGCAGAGCAGTACCAACGGATCACAGCTCGGCGATTTGGCCAGTGCGGACCCGCGTCATGAGCGACAAGGAACAGTCAAATGCTGCGTGAAGACGATCCGAGTGCCGTGATACGTCTGCTGGCCAAGGTGGAGCGGAAGCTGCTCTACCACCACCAATGGTTTGTGCATATGGATCGGCATGGGGCAGACCCCTTGTGTCCCGATTTCAGCACCGGCTTCGACTTGATCCCCCCGCGCGACAGGTTTTGGGCCGATCCTTTCCCCTGGTTCCACGACGAGCGTAACTTCGTCTTTGTCGAGGAGTTGCCTTTCAGCACAGGCAAGGGGCATATCAGTGTCATCGAGTTCGACGGCGGCGGTCGCGTCGAGCGTCACTTGCCCGTTTTGACCTTGCCCTGGCACCTGTCTTATCCGTACCTGTTTGAATGGGATGGCGAGCTTTGGATGCTTCCTGAAGCTGGCCACAGCGGCCGGCTGACGCTGTATCGGTGCAAGGCGTTCCCCGATCGCTGGGAGGAAGCGGCGGTGTTGCTCGAAGGCGTGCGCACCGTTGATCCGACCTTGATCGCGCACGACGGCCGATGGTGGATTTTCGTGAACATTGCTCCAGTGGGCGCACGCATCGATGACGATCTTCACCTGTACTTTGCAGACAGCCCACTCGGCCCATTCCAGCCTCACCCCAAGAACCCGGTCCGAACCAACCCGGTAGGCGCGCGACCTGCCGGCACGCCGTTCTGGCGCGACGGGGTTCTCTATCGGCCAGCGCAGGACTGCGGGGTCGTTTACGGTCTTCGCACCGTGGTCAACCGCGTCACGGTCATGACCACCGAGGCCTATGCCGAAGAGCCTTTTGCGGCCATTGAACCGGGGTGGAAACCAGGTGTGCTGCGCACGCACACCCTCAGTGTTCGTGGCGATTGGCGTGCCGTCGATGCCCTGCGTTGCGTGCCAAAGTGGCTGCAGGGTCGAAAACATGTGTGAGCTCGTGGCGCAGTCCGCCCAGCGCCCCCGTCCGTTCACGAGCGACATCGTCTGCGTCATGGTGGGCCCTGACCCACAGGAGCAGGGCGGCGTGTCGAGTGTTATCAGGGCATATCGAGAGGGCGGGCTGTTTGCTTCTGGCGCAGTGCAGATGCTCGCCAGCTTCCGTGCCGGCTCTGGTCTGTTCAAGCTATTGATCGCGTTCAAGGCGCTGCTCCGCTACATCGGCTGGCTTGTCGGGAGCAGAGCACCAGTCCTTCATGTCCATGTTTCCTCGCATGGCAGTTTCTGGCGCAAGTGCCTGTTCATTTGGCTGGCCTTGCTGACCGGCCGGCGCGTCGTTTTCCAGTTGCACGGCGGCATGTTTCGATCCTTTGTGCAAGACGATCTTGCCGAACCTTTACGCCGGTTTGCGCTGTACACCATTGGGCGTTGTCACCTGTTGCTTTGCCTCGGCACGCCGGTGTTGAACTGGTTTCGCGAGGTTGTGCCGACGGCCCCCGCGATGTGGTGGCCCAATCCAGTGACGACCGACTACTTCATGCCGGCATCGCAGGTCGGAACCGGCCCGCGCGAGCCCATTGTTCTCTTTCTCGGTTCCCTACTGGCCGATAAGGGCGTCAGCGAACTTCTCGACGCGTTCGCGGGGCTGCATGCGAGCGACTCTGCGGCACGGCTGGTTCTGGGTGGCACGGGCGCCAAGCGTTCAGCGCTGGAGGCAGCAGCAGCCCAACGCGGCTTGAGCGGTGCGGTTGTATTTCTCGGCTGGATTGATGGTGCTGCAAAGATCGAGTGGTTGAAGCGGGCACGGGTTCTGGCGCTGCCGTCCTATGTGGAGTCACAGCCTATGGTTCTGCTCGAAGCGATGGCCAGCGGGGCTGTGGTGGTGTGCACCTGCGTTGGCGGGGTGCCTGACCTGGTTCGCCAGGGTATTACCGGCGTGCTGGCGCCACCACGCGACTCGTCCGCCTTCGCCGAGGCGCTGTGCCAAGTCTGGTTCGATGTTGACATGCGGTGCCGGATTGCTCGAGCGGCACGTCTGTACGTGGAGCAAGTCCACCACATAGATCGCGTGGGGGCGGAACTCGGGGTTCTGTATTCCACGCTGGCGGCGGGAAGATGACCGGGGACGACCGAGCATGGCCGATTCGCCCTGCGCGTCAACTCTTGGCCAGTCTCATGGCGACCGACTTGAACCACGACGAATGATGCTGAGATACCGCTTGATCGACTGTGCCCGGGGCACCGACACCGTTGGATTGCTCGAGCTGCTTCGACGCTGGCAGTTCGAGTCTCCGGCGCAGCTAAAGCAGCGCGAGGTAAATGCGCTGGAGGAGTATTTCGACGCACTGCGCAGGGCGGTGCCATTGTTCAAGGATTGTGCGAGATTTGAGGACCTACCTGTCATCGACAAGCGTTTTATCAACCAGCACCGCAATGAGTTGATGAACTCGAATTTTCGGGGCAAGACGGTGCGCAAGAAGACAGGTGGATCAACTGGTGAGCCACTAGTCTATTGCACCGGGCCAGAATCTCAGTCCTATCTGTGGGCCGGGCTTCTGTTGTCTTGGGAGGCCGCTGGCCTGAAGCTCGGGGAGCGAGTTGCCTTTCTGGCCGGATCCTCGCTTTATGCCACTGGGTACAAGCAGCGCCTCTATTACGCGCTGCTCAACGTCAAGGTGCTCTCGGCCTTCGACATGTCGGCCGAGCGCATGCGTGCACAGTTGGCAACGCTGGCGTCGGGGGGCTTCAAGCTGCTGTACGGTTATGCGTCGGCGATTCATCGCCTGTCGCGCCACATGCTCGATGGGCGCAGAGGGTGCGGCCATTCCTTGCGGGGTGTGGTGTGCACCGCGGAGACGCTGACTCCTGCCATGCGGCGCGACATCGAGCAGGCCTTCGGCGTGCCTTGCTTCAGCCAGTATGGGTGCCACGATGCGGGTGTGTCAGCCTTCGAGTGTGAGCACCGCAACGGTTTCCATCTCATTTCCACGCGTTGCCATGCGGAACTGCTGCCTGATGGCAGACTCGTTGCCACTGACATGGCCAATCGCGCGATGTTCTTGCCTCGATACGACACAGGCGACCTGGTCACGATGACCGGTCGCCTGTGTCCTTGCGGCCGCGGCCTGCCGTTGATTGACGAGGTATTTGGGCGGCAGAACGACATGGTCGTCGACGTGCACGGCGGAGCGGTACATTCCGAGTTTTTCACGCACCTCTTTCGCGAGGATGCTGCGATCCGGGCATTCCAGGTCGTCTTCGACGCAGATCGGCTGGTTGTGAACCTTCAGGTTCACCCGCAATACCTGCGATCGACCGAGGCTGCCTCGCGTGGATACCGCGAGCGCATTGCCGCATCGCTGGCGTTCGACGACATTCAGTTCGTACTCAACCAACCGTTCATCGAGCTCGCCAACGGTAAACACCGATTTGTCCTGCGACGGCCTGAGCCTGCGGCTTTTGAACAGGGCCGACGATGAGCGGATCAGACCGGTCGGATGGGAGCCTTGGTGGTGCGCCTCTCACAGCACTTTGGAGCGATCTTTACCGCGAGTACGGCGCAGCCTCCGTGGCCCTGCTGATGAAGGCCGCCTTGTTGAGGCGCACATTTCGCCCGCTCCTGACACTGCGCTTGCATGCATGGACTCTCAGGCGGCGCAGACCGCTGCGCTGGCTGGCGCTGCCGCTGCGAATCCTGCACCGCCTGTTTTGCCAACTGGCCTGCATGGATCTGCCGTTGGGCTTGCGGGCCGGCCCAGGTCTGGTGTTGGTGCATGGCTGGGGTCTGGTGATCAATGGCAAGGCCACGATCGGCAAGAACGTATCGCTGTTCAACGGCGTCACGCTTGGCCGGAATGATCGATGGGGCGACGACCTGCAGCGATCGTCGCACTACCCCACGCTGGAGGACGAGGTATGGATCGGCCCTCATGCTGTCGTGGTGGGTGGGGTGACGATAGGTCGCGGCAGTCGAATTGCTGCCGGGGCCTTGGTCACATTTGATGTGCCGCCACGCTCCATGGTCGTGGGCAACCCTGGGCGGATCGTCAAGCACGATTGCCGGCCGGATGTCTTCAATGCTGCGCCTTGATTCGCCGCACAGTGCATTGTGCGCATGTCAGCCGTCTCGCTGGTTGATTTCAACTTTTTCGTGCGTTTATGAACATCTGGTTTGATCTTTCTAATTCGCCACATATCAACCTGTTTTCGAAGATGATCGGCGAACTGACGCATGAAGGGCACGAGGTCGTCATTACCTGCCGTCCGCTTGCCAACACAGTCGATCTGCTGGATTTGCACGGGCTGAAGTACGAGGTCGTGGGGGTGCACTACGGCGGCAAACTCGCCATGAAGCTGTTGGGCTATCCGGTCCGGGTCTGGCAGTTGTGCCGGTACCTGAAAGACAAGCAGATCGATGTCGCAATTTCACAGAGTTCGTTTCACTCGCCTGTCGCTGCACGCTTGTTGGGGATCCGTTCGATCTACATGAACGACAACGAGCATGCGCTTGGCAACGTGCCGTCATTCCTGGCAGCGACGCGGATCATGGTGCCGGAGTTTCTGTCAACTGCGAAGCTTCGGCGCCAACTGGCACGGGCGTCAAAGCTGGTTCGCTATCCCGGGGTGAAGGAAGGCATCTACCTTTGGGCACTCAAAGAGCGCTTGGATCCGGCTGCGACGACGCGGGCGCCCGGACGCAAGCCATCGGTGTATATACGCCCCGAACCGTGGACAGCGCAGTATTACAAGGGCGAGCGCGACTTCCTGGACGCATTACTCCTGGGCATCAAGGATGTTGTCAATGTGACCTTGCTGCCGCGCGGCAAGTCGCAGGGCCAGCATTACCGCGATGCCCAATTTGCGGGCATACGGATCGTCGATACGGCACTGGACATCGCAGATATCGCCGCGGATTGCGACTTGTTCGTAGGCGCGGGGGGGACGATGACGCGCGAGATGGCGGTGCTGGGCATTCCCACCATTTCGGTGTATCAGGACGAATTGCTGGATGTCGATCGCTACCTGCTCGCCAGCGGCTCATTCCTGCATCGGCCGGCATTGACGACCAAGGTGTTGCTGGACGTGCTGGCAAATGCGCAGCGCAGGCCCGTCGATCGTGCGCTGCTCGACAAAGGGCGTCAAGCGTACCGGCAAATCAAGAACGAGATTTTGAATGGCTGACCGAACGTCGAATCAACGACCAAGCGGAGGGAGAAAGATGATACGAGTTGGCATGGTAGGCCTCGGAAAGATGGGTCTATCGCATATGTCCATCGTCCGAGCGCATCCGGAGGTGACGTTGGTCGCCGCCTGCGACACGATGACCTATTTGACCGACGTGCTGGCCAAGAACACCGGCCTCAAGGGCTACGTCGATCTGGACAAGATGCTGGCCGAGGAGCAACTGGACGCGGTGGTGATCGCGACCCCGTCGAAGTTGCATGCGGACATGGTGCAAAGAGCGCTGGACCACGGGCTGCATGTGTTCTGCGAGAAGCCATTCGTGCTCGACCCGAACGACGGCGAGCGCTTGGTTCAGCTGGCCGACAGCAAGGGTCTGGTTACACAGGTGGGTTATCACTTTCGCTTTGTCGCTGCGTTCCAGGAGGCTGCGCGCATCGTTCATGCGGGCGCACTGGGCACTGTGCACCATGTACGCACCGAGGCCTATGGCCCGGTGGTGTTGCGGCCGAAGGGCGGTACGTGGCGCTCGGCAAAAGGTGAGGGCGGCGGTGCGTTGTATGACTATGCCTGCCACGCGATCGACTTGGTCAATTTTGTTGCCGGCGTGCCTGCCGCCGTGAGCGGTGTGGTGCGACACGGCGTGTTCTCGCGCGACGTGGAGGACGAGGTGTACTGCTCGCTGCACTTCGCCGATGGCGCCAGCGGCCAGTTGTGTGTGAACTGGAGCGACGAGAGCTTTCGCAAGATGAGCACCAAGGTGACGGTGTGGGGCACCAACGGCCGGCTGACTGCCGATCGGCAGGAATGCCAGATCTATCTGCGTCAAGCGCATGCGGCGCTGCCCGGCACGCCAACCGGCTGGAGTGTGCGCTACACCACCGAGCTGAGCAAAGAGGTTTGGTTCTACCTGCGGGGTGAGGAGTACTCGGGCCAGATCGACTACTTTGTGCAAAGCGTCAAGCAACGCCGTACCGATGGAGAGAACAGCTTTCGTTCGGCGCTACAGGCGGATCGGGTGGTATCAATGATATTGGCCGACAGTACCGGTACTGGTAGCCCGATACTGGGTCTAAGCAGCAAGGCGCCGGCAGCCAAGAGTATCTTGGAGCGGCTGTTCGGCTGAGCCTGCGAAATCACCAATTAAACAAGCGATGAAAGCCACAGCGATGGACCGTGTACTTTTTGGCGACAACCAGTTCTTCGGCGTCAACCACATGTCGGAGGAAAAGGCCCGGGCGCAGCAGATGCGTTTCCAGGATTTACAGGCGATTCTCGATGTGCTGGACGCCGCGTACCAGGAGGGCATACGCACCTTCATGTGCACCACCCATGACCGTGTGGCGCAGATCTGCGACTACTTTCGCAGCAACCCGGCCAAATACCCGGATTACCAGTTCTATCCGTGCATGCCGTACGCCCACAAGTATGCCAATGCGGTGACAGAGTACGGCATGCTCGATGCGCTACGCATGTTCCTGCCGCAGGACGGCGCTGTGAGGGCCATGCTCAAGGGCGGCGTGGCGCTGGCCAGCAAGGACATCACCGTGATCATGCAATTGCTGGTGGATGCGGAGATGAAGATGTTCCATGGCCTGAAGACGCCGGTAATCTTCATCCAGAACGTGATCACCGATTTGCTGCTGGGTCTGGGTTTCAACGAATGCTTCCGCATCTTTCACGACCATGTGCGCGGCAAGTATGGTGCCGAACCCGGCTACATCACGATGAACGTACCCAGGCTGCTGGATGTGTTGGCTGGCCTGGGCATCGACAACCCTGTCGTTTGCGCCAACATCAACAAGATTGGTTTCCGCATGTGCGGGGGCATCGATCTCTATGAGAAGGCGATTGCCACGCGTCGCTTCCGGCCGATTGCGATGTCGGTGCTGGCGTCAGGGGCGATCACGCCGCGGGAGGCGATCGAGTATGTCTGTGCGCAGCCGCGCATCGAATCGATCGTGTTTGGCGCGTCGAGTCGAGGCAATATCCGTCAGACCAAGGCGTTGATCGACGAATTGACGCGGCCGGAGTTGGTGGAGACTGCGCCACAGGCTTGATGCTGTTAATCGTCAGATCGCCGCGGCGGTGCGCGGAGAAGACATCGCTTACGCGACTCACCTAGTAGTCTCGGAAAATTTTGTAAGCTCAATTGTGGGTAACTTCTCCATGCTGCCGTTCGAAATCCTCGCCTGTCCATCCTGTAATGGCCCTCTGATCACGCATGGAGCGGGCCTTGGATGCGTTGCGTGTGCATTGTCCTATTCCAATGCCAGTACCGGTGCGCTGGATCTCCGCCTGCAGCGCAGCAAGACCTATTCGGTAGACCATGTCGTCAGACCAGGCACCAAGGAATGGTCAGTTCCTTCTCTGGAAGTCCTGCATCCCGCACCCAAACCGGAAGTCGACTTCAGTGGGTGGCGGGTTCCTGCGCGGCTGGAAGCCGGTCTCGTGACGCACATTCCGCGAGCACAAACACCTGGAAGTCTTGCACTCGACCTGGGTTGCGGTACCACGGTTCATCGCCCGGTTCTTGAACATGCCGGGTATCGGTATGTGGGGATGGACTACAGCGATGCCGGAGCGCCGATTCTGGCCGATGGCCAAGCGATTCCCGTCTGTTCGGAGACCATGGAATTTGTTCTCTCAATTTCCGTGCTTCAGTATGTATCAGACCCGCTCCTTGTCCTGCGCGAAGCCTACCGTGTTCTGAAACCGGGGGGGCGACTGTTGGGCACGGTGGCATTCCTGGAACCCTGTAACCACACATACTTTCACCAAACGCATCTGGGCGCAGGCGTCCTGCTTGAATCCGCCGGCTTCGACGTCGAGCGTCTGATGGTGCATCCCCAGTGGACTGTGCTTCGCGCTCAATTGGGGATGGGCCTGTTTCCGAAGATGCCAGACCTGATTGCGCGTGCAATCGTTGCGCCTCTCGAATTACTGCATCGTGCGTGGTGGGTTGCTGGCGGAATGGTTCGCAAGAGCGCCACGCCCTTGGGTCGGATCACCGCGACGGCGGGTTCGATCGCGTTCCTGGCGGTCAAACGCTAGTCAACGTACCAAGGGCGGGCTTGCTCGATTCATCATCAGTGCATGAATATTTTATCTCAAGAAAATGCTTGCTTGCTGAGCTTTGCTGCGCGGAAATTATCTTCCAACCGGGCCTACCCATGCGCCGGTGCGATGCAGATCACGGAAGATACGATCGCGATCTGAAGTGCGCTCGATGTGGGGACTGAGATTATGGAAAGTTGGTTTGTCATGCAAGCTTTTCGATGTCGCCTGAGGTGATTAATAGGAATAGTTTAAAATTCAAGAGCTGGATGAATATAAATTATTCTGATCGTATTCTTGATCGGCCTTATCGGGTATAAAGTTGTTGATGAGATCAGCACATTGCAGCGGTCATTCGAATCGCTTATTCTTAAGTTGGGTATTTTGGATCCGGAGCTCGTCATCAGAGGTGGCGTCAATACTTTAAAACAGGCAGAGGAACCCAGAATCGTGAAAATTCAACCCACGGACGACCTGGTGGTATTTAGGAGGCCGCACTTCGAATTGCGAAATGGGAGCCTGTTCTTTCTGCTTTCGACACGGCCACATGCTGAACTCGACGAAAAGGAAGCAAAACTCTGGGCGATGATCGACGGCATCACGACCATCGGGCAACTCAAGCAGGCCCAACCTGGCGCCGAGGAGCGACTTGGCAGATTCTGGGATTCCGGTATATTTGAGCTTGCGCCATTGCGTTTTCCGCAAGAACGAAAACGCATACTCGTCGTTGAACCCCATATGGACGATGCGATACTCAGCGTCGGTGGGCTCATGTGGTCACTTCGGGAATCATGTGAATTCACGCTTCTATCGGTCGCCGGGCGATCTAACTTCACCAGCTATTACTCCCTGGAGCGGGACTTTTTCGATGTCGAGAAGGTCTCTCAATTGCGAAAGTCGGAATCTACCCTCGTCATGCGCCTGTTGGGTGGACAGCACGCAGTACTCGAGGAGTTGGAGGCCCCGCTTCGCTACCAAGCGGGGGATTGGACGCTAGACTGGTTCAAGCAGCATCGCAAGTCCGTCGGTGAGTTCGTCGTCCACAGTGCGAGCGACGACGAGACGGAATCTTGGGCGGCCGCCATTGAGCGGTTTCTCTTGACGGTGGCGGCAGAGGAAATCTGGTTGCCGCTCGGGATTGGCATACACACGGATCACGAGTTGACCCGCAACGCTTGTCTGCGAGTACTCAGGCGCCTGCCGAATGTCGAGAGCCGGATGGCGATCTTCCTCTACGAGGACGTTCCCTACGCGAGCCAGTTTCCAGCTCACACGGCGCAGGTTGTCGGTGCAATCGCCGAAGCCGGTGGCGTGCTTGAGCCTCAGGCGAGTGACATCACGTGCGCTTTCGACGCCAAACTGCGCCTGCTTTCGATCTATGGCTCCCAGTTCAAGATGAGCTTCATGTCCCCGAGAGTCGAAGTAGCCTCTCGTTTCGCAAGTCCAAGTGGCGAGGGCTGTTGCGAGCGCCGCTTCAAGATGAATCGCATTCCAGGCGCTGTTGCCCCGCTCTCGGTGTACTCAGGGCGAAAGGTCGTCGAGGATCTTGTGATCCGCTTGGGCCCCTGGTATCGCCGCCATCGGATGGCAAGGCGAGTGAGACTGTTGTGTCCCGTTCCGGTGGGACGGTGGGCGGACGATATGCAACTGCTCCTCCAGGCTTTCCCTCAAGCGATCCTCGAAGTCCATGTCTCCAGAAGGAGTCTTGCCGAAACAGAGGAACTGTCTTCGCCCCGGATCGATGTGCGCCCGGTTGGCGGATTGGGCGGTGCCTGGCTCCAACGGCTCATACGTCTTGCGGTCTCCAGGCCTTGCCCAATGATCACATTGATGGGTCAGAATCACTTGGCGGGCGCGCGGGTTGCGAGAGTCGCATGCTTCCTCTCAGATACATTCATCGCAACACGGATGACACACTTTGTGCAGGCAGTTGAAGGAGTACTGGCGTCACCTCGGGCCGCCTCAGTGTGAACGGGAATTTCGAGTTATCCCTACCACTGTCATTCCTGATTTCGATAGGCGTACTGCGGCATGGGCTCAGTCTCCGTCTTCCCAAGCAACAGGCCAGCGCGCTTGCCTCACCGCTTCACTGCATCACCCTGCGGCGCCGAAACGTGCAAAAACACAGGGATCGGCTTGCCGCGCCTTGATCGAGGCACGCTAAAGGCCATGAATTGTGCCGCGCTGCAAGAGCACGCTAAGCAATGGAACCACAGGTTCATGGTGCGAGCTTGCATGAGATTTTGGTTCTAGTCCGGACAGCTGTCTGACTTCGCCGGAGTGACTGACTACTGTATCGCGAGGCGCGAGATTTTTCACGCACGGCCGAACTGCGACCACTGAAATTGTGTCGTTGAATTTTCTGTCAGTGTTATAAGCAAGGAGAATTTTAGTTCATGATTGGCGGTAATTTAAATATAATTCAAGAATTGCAGCGAAAAGCCTCGTCTGTCCTGGCTTCGCTAGTTCCAGATGATGTTCAGGTGGTTATTCTGGACTATCCGAATAATCCTAATGTTGGAGATAATTTAATCTGGCTTGGAGAAATTTCATATTTGCGATATCGCGGCCTTCAGCCGAGGTACGTGTGTGATTCTGAGAACTACAATAAATCTAGTTTAGTGCATTCCCTTGGAGCTGAAAAGTCAGTCATATTGCTGCATGGCGGTGGAAACTTCGGTACCGTCTGGCCGGAACTACAGGATTTTCGTGAGAAGGTCTTGATGGATTTTCGTGGGGTACCGATAATTCAATTGCCTCAGTCGCTCCATTTCGACGATCCAGCCAAGCTCAAGAGGGCCGCAGAAGTCATTCGAAAACACGGCAACTTCACACTGCTGACGCGGGACAAGCCGAGTTTCGAACTCGCGCGCCTGAACTTCGATTGCGATGTATTTATGTGCCCTGACATGGCCTTCTTCATCGGTCCTGTTTCCTTAGGCAAGTCGCCGCAATATGACCGCTTCGCCCTGTGCCGAACCGACAGGGAAATGAAAAGCAACTGGCACCTGAGCCTCGAAGCTTTGGCAGGAAAGTTATCTGTAAATGTGGCCGATTGGCTGGAGCCCGGCATGGTCGAGAGAGTCCTGCATCGAATTGAGCAGCATACGGCGCCACTGAGGCGACAGTTCGACCAGGATAACCTTGTGCTTCTTCGTCTTTGGAATATATTAGCACAAGCGCGGATGGCGCGCGGCGTGGCGCTCTTGCAGCGGGGACGGGTCGTTATTACCGATCGGTTGCATGCCCATATTCTCAGTGTCTTGCTAGGCAAGCCTCATGCCTTGATCGACAATTCATACGGAAAAATCAGGAATTACTATCATGCCTGGACCGAAGCATATTCGGGTTCCCGTCTAGTCACCAGCGTTGAGGCTGCGCTGCGCGCCGCGGATGAACTCGATACATGATCCGCCCACACTGGCGGGTATGTCGCAGGCTCTTGCGCTGACAGCCCGGCGGCGGTATGTGTTACGGTCTTGAACCGGCTTTGGGCGTGCGCGCCAAGTTCTACGGGTTTTCGAGTGGTAGTGTGCAGCATTTCGCTTTGCGCACCACAACGTTGCTCAAAGGGCCGGCGCCGCTGGCATCTTGACGGTTTTTCTGTCGACAACGATCGCCGCACCGCCGTTGATCGATACCGAGGCCGACGTGCCTGAAATGCTCACTTTAACGGCGACCGCGCGGCAGTCTTCCCGGATGACCGTCACTGCCACGAGTTGTGACGATGGGCTGCTCACAGCGTAGCGGGCGTGGAACTGATCGGGCATTGGCGTTTCGGGCGCGATCGGGAAACCGCTTGACAACTTGAAGCGGCCGCTGAGGCCGTAAACGTCGATACAGGCGCTGGCGGCGTTGCTGTCGATGCGCACCGTTTGTGCGGCAAGCGTTGGCAACGTCGGTGCCTGGAAGTTCAACTCCCAGCTCCGTGCCGTGGTGCTGGTGGCCCAGTCATAGACCACGACGACCTTCTCGCTGCGCTGGTATGCCACGCTGCGCACTGCGTTGATCAATAGCGGGCTCCAGGCCTTGGAGGTGGTGTTCTGGCCTCGGTAGGCCAGCGTCGCGTCGCCAGTGGTGACTGCCCAGCGCCCATCGTCTGCGAAGTTGATCAACTCGCCTCGGGTATCCATTGATCCGACCGGATTGCCAGGCACGGAAGGCGTCGATGTGGGTTCGGCTTGACCGATGCCGCCGTCAAAGGTCAGCGCGTTCTTGAAGCGAGTGGCGCGCGCAACGGCCCTGTGGTGAGGTGAGCCGAAGTAAGGCGTGTATCCGCCTGAAATCAATAGGGCCTGCCCTTTCGACACGAAGGTGATTGCGTTGTTGTCGGCATGCGAATGGTTGAAGCTGCCGAGCCGGCTGGATCTGAAGAACACGCTGGAGCGCAGTGGGTCCGCGCTGCTCGAGTGCATGGCAACCAAGCCCGCATCTTCGAACACCCATGATGTTGCCGTGGGTGCTGCGGGCGTGGCGCGTGTGTTGCCGAAGCCGAGCAGCATGTAGTGAAGAGGTGATAGCGCGACCGGTAACGAGATATTTTTATCACTGGCGCGCCAATACCACTCATATTCAGGCTTGCCGGTCACGCTGGCATAGAGTCGAAAGGCGTCGAATGCATAGTTGAAATAATGACCCGAGATCTCGGCTTCGTCGCCGAACTGACCGCGCAGTCTCGCCGCTGCCGGTGTAAAGGCAATCTGGTTTTCGCCGAATTTTCCGACGACAGGCCACTGTGAGAGATCAAGGCCAGCCGCCAGTTTGGCTATAGCGAGGCCGCGAGGCAGAAGGGTCATCGAGTACCAGCCGTACGCGCCGGAGTTGCCGTAGCCGCCATCACCGCCGCCCCAGGTTCCCAATGTCGTAATCCAGGTCTCCCATGAAACCGCAAGCCAATCTCGCGCCTCTGGGAATTCCGGAGTTCCGGCCGCATATATCAGCGCTTCGGTCACATACTGAGTGGCGGTAAGAAGATGGGAGTCATAAGGCCAGTTGTTGAGCTCGTAGAATTTTGATGAAGCCTGAGTGATGCGGTCCTTGAGGGCGGCGACAATCGTATTGCGTTGTGCGGAAGTGAGCTTGGTCTGATAAAGATCCAGACCGAGACCAAGTGCAAGATAGATTTCCCGGTTAGCCTGATCTTGGTTGGCTTCGCTGGTAGCACCGTCGGTCGGCCACGCGGCAAGGCTCAAAAGCCGGGTGATCCCGGCCTGCTCATAGCGGCTGTCTCCGGTGAACAGCGCTGTGTACCCTAACGTTTCGATCGCTACGCGCTCGGCGCCGGCCTGGTTCCTCAATTGCATGAGCCAATTGTTGTAGTCGACTGCGCTTGCGAATGTGGAAGCGGCTATTTCCTCCGGCACTGGTGCTGGCGTCTGCAGCAGAATCTTGTCAGCTTGTGCCAAGAACGCAGAAAATGATGCGTTGTATTCACCGCTCTTGGCCGACGCAACAACGCCTGCAAGACTGGCGCCATTTGGCAGCGTCTTTGGGCGTGCCTTCGTGATAGCTATATCGGCAAAGGCTGAGCCGCTCATCAACTTTGTCAGGCCACTTGTGTTCGCCACGACAAATCGACGTGCTTGGCTGGTCAAGACCTGACTGCGTGTATTGGTGTAGCTAACTGTCCACGTATAACTGCCACTGGGCAACGTGATGTCCGCAAGCAGCAGCCTTGGTTTAGTTGACGTTCGTTCAGCAATTACGGCACCGGTGGATTGGCGCAACACGAATTTCCACGCAATGGCGTTATTCCGGTCAGCTGGCTGTGTCCAAGAAAATACGGGTGTTGACAGGTACACCACTGCACAATCGCGCGGTTCAAGGCGGCGGTTGGTCCAAGAGGTTGTGTCAATGTAGTCTGATCCGATGACTCTGCTACAGCCCGCCGCGTAAACACCGGGGACACCGTTGCCCGCTAATGTGACGGTGCTTGCGGTTCTGGCGGTTGTCACTGAAGGAACATTGCCGACGCCCGTGCTGCTCGCGGGCGCAGCCGAGGCTTTGATCACCGTCGTGATGGCAGTAGCCAGATCGGCAGGAGCTGAAGTAGCCGCTGCCATTGCGGTAGATGCCATTTCTGGGCCGTGAGTAGCTATAGGCGGTTCCGACAGCGCCATCCCGGCGTCTGATGGGAATTGCATTGGACTGTTGTCTACCAATGGGTCGGCGGTCGCGGCGGCAGGCGCCTCCCTTATCGGTGCTGCGGCGCTGAGCGCACTCGACTTATCGGCTTCGAGTTGGGATGTGAAGACCGGTGACGAGGCGCTGCCACCGCCTCCGCATCCGGTCAGCGTGAGCGCTGAAGTAATGGCTATGGACACGAACATGGGGCTGAGTTGTACCTGAAAGCTGTTCATATACACCTAGATTTGGTTAAGAAAAAATGAGAAGGGCGTAGGCCCAAGCGACGTGATGCGCCGGTATACCTACTGACGCCAAGCTGAATGCACCGCCGAAGGCGAATGACAGTGGCAGCTGGCGGTGCGTTTCCATGACGGTTGTCTTCCTGCGACCTACTACTGCGCTCCAACTACATTTCTCGGCAAGGCCATGAATGTGTTTTCGGCGGCGCGCGTTTCGCATAGACACAGAACATGTAAGTGGGATCTCGTCACCGTAACGGCGGGTTACGGTCAGTGACCTTGCACTCGAAAAACGTATCCCTTGCTGAGTGGTTCAATTCGAGCAAGGAGAACGGAAATGACGAAGACGACACTGAGGGCGAGGTACACGCTAGAGTTCAGATGGCGGCGTGTGCTTTCGGGTCGACACCAGCCGGGCCAACGTCGCGAGCGCATCACCGAGCGGCAGGTGGCCACTTCGATCGCACCCATCAAGACTCACTTGGTCTACTCGTCAAAGCGAGGTCTCGCAGCCACCTTTGTGCGCTGCTTAATAACGGCCAAAAAGGATGGCCGATGGAATCGGCTTGTTCAGTCCACTGGCGGTGCGCCTGCGGCCTCAGGGTAAAGGCGCGGGAATAGCAGGTCTAGCGAATCGAGGGGAAAGGCGATGCTGCGCGGGCCCCGGTGGCTGTCGCTTGTCAGCAGTCCGGCCTTGAGCAGGTCGCGCATGATGTCCCGGACCGTTCTCTCGCCAAGGCCTGCCATCTGTGTGAACTCAGCCCGCGAAATGGGACCCGCGACGATGATGTGATGCAGGGGCAGCACGATTTCCTTCCGGTACACCAAGCTCGAAATCGGCTCTCTGCGCATGGTCACCAAGGCGGCCAATCGCTTCTTGAGGTCATCGAGTTCAAGCATCTGACCCATGAACTGCACCTGGTCCTCGCAGACTTCAATAAAGAACTCGCACCAGGCCCGAAGCATCTTCTCGCTGCCTCTCCCGTCAAGGTCGCCGTGCCTAGGCATGTCGGCGTTTGCGAGCAACTCGTAGTAGCGTGCTCGCTGCCTGGCCAACCCGCGGGTCACCGACCACAATCCGTCGCTCAAGGGAAGTAACGCGCAGTGGATCTGCAGCCTGCATGCGCGACCATTGCCGTCCAGGAACGGGTGAACCCACGCGAACCGATGGTGGGCTGCCGCGATGGTGTAGAGCAGTGAGTCGAGGCCAGTTGCTTGCCCGTAGACGTCGTCTGCCCTTGCCAGGAATGCTGGCACCGAGGCAT
>CAIPNE010000100.1 GCA_903866355.1 uncultured Gammaproteobacteria bacterium | reverse complement strand
GCCGGATTTACTGAATGCTGTGCTAGGCGTTGAACCGGTATTGTTGACATGACTCTCGACTACCATTGCCCGCTGGGCCATTGGCCGAACGCGGCGATACCCCCAGCAGCCTGTTGCCAACCCCCGATTTGGAGAGACACCTCGCGTGGAATATCGATCACCTTATAAAATTGTAGATCGCAAAGTCCGGTTTGCCGTGGTCGGCTGCGGGCGGATTGCCGATCGTCATTTCGATGCTATCAAGACCCACGCGGCGCGGGCCGAACTCGTTGCGGTATGCGACACAGACGCAGCGGCGCTGAATAAAACCGCGACGGCACAGGGTGTGGCGGCCTACGATAGCGTGGAGCTGTTGCTGAGCCAGTCCGAGGCCGATGTCGCCGTGCTATGCACACCGAGTGGCTTGCATCCCGCGCAGACCGTTCAAGTGGCCCAGGGTGGCCGCCATGTCGTGACCGAAAAGCCGATGGCGACCCGCCTCGCCGATGGCAAGCGCATGGTCGCGGCCTGTGATGCACAAGGTGTGCACCTGTTCGTGGTTAAACAGAACCGGCTGAATCCCACCTTGCAACTCGTCAAGCGCGCCCTGGTTAAAAAGCGTTTTGGCCGCATCTATATGGTCAACGTCAACGTGTTCTGGACACGCCCACAGTCCTATTACGATGCCTCGCGCTGGCGTGGCACATGGGAGTTCGATGGCGGCGCTTTCATGAATCAGGCGAGCCATTATGTGGATTTACTCGACTGGTTGATTGGACCAATCGAAAGCGTACACGCGTATACCTCGACCCTTGAGCGCGACATCGAAGTGGAAGACTCCGGGGTCGCCAATATCAAATGGCGATCCGGCGCGCTGGGATCGATCAACGTCACCATGCTGACTTACCCGCGCAACTTGGAAGGTTCCATCACCATCCTCGGCGAGAAAGGCACCGTGCAAGTGGGCGGCGTGGCCGTCAATGAAATCAAACACTGGGAATTTTCAGAACCCGACGAGGATGACACTAAGGTGGCGGACGCTAGTTACGGAACGACGTCGGTCTATGGCGTTGGTCACCCGCTTTACTACGACAACGTCATTCGCGTTTTACGCGGGGAAGCGAGCCCGGAGACCGATGGGCGCGAGGGCTTGCGCTCGCTCGAAACCCTTATCGCCATGTATACGTCAGCCCGCGACGGGCGCCGCGTATCCCTTCCCCTAGAATACTGAGGTGGTGTGCGATGAGTAGTTCCGGCATTCATGCGACCGCGATTGTCGACGAAGGCGCCAAAGTCGGCGACGGCACGCGAATTTGGCACTGGGTGCACGTGAGCGGCGGCGCCCGAATTGGACGCGGCTGCTCGCTCGGTCAAAACGTGTACGTGGGTAATCGCGTCGTGATTGGCGACAACGTGAAAATCCAGAATAACGTTTCGGTCTACGATAACGTGACCTTGGAAGACGGTGTGTTCTGCGGCCCTAGCATGGTGTTCACCAACGTTTATAACCCGCGTTCGGATGTCTCACGCAAAGATGAGTACCGCGATACGCTGGTCAAACGCGGCGCCACGCTCGGCGCTAATTGCACCATCGTGTGTGGCGTGACGGTTGGCGAATACGCGTTTGTCGGCGCCGGCGCCGTCATCAACCGCGATGTGCCCGCGTTTGCGCTGATGGTTGGTGTCCCCGGGCGTCAGGTGGGGTGGATGAGTCGCTTTGGGGAGCGCTTGGCGTTGTCGCTCG
>CAIPNE010000099.1 GCA_903866355.1 uncultured Gammaproteobacteria bacterium | reverse complement strand
CGCTTGCCACCAAAGCGATTGGCCAACCAGCCGCTGGGCACCATGAACAACAGATAGCCGATAAAAAAGGCTGAGAGCACAAAGCCCTTGATGGTCTCTGACCACCCGTACTGCTCTTGCATGGCCAGCGCGGCAACTGAGATATTCACCCGGTCGATATAGCCGATGAAACTTGCCGCAAAACAGAGGGCAACGAGCTTGTGACGTTCCTGCATGCTTTTTCTCCCCGCTGCGAGACCTGCACGCGGCTGACAGCCACCGCCGTGCGGGACGCTTAATCTGTTTTTTTAACCTTCACACCCTGAATAGCCTTGCGCGCAGGTAGGTCGACGCATCTGCCATTGTTCACTTTCCGACCCGAAAAAACAGCCCCGGATGAACGGATGTCCAAGCCGCTGCAACCGGTTACGCTGATAGATAGCTGACAAACAGCTGATAAACAAACGCCACCAAGCCCATTCTCGGGAGACCCTCCATGGCCGAGCTCATCTTGCATCACTACGCGTTATCACCCTTTGCGGAGAAAATTCGCCGCATCCTGGCTTTTAAAAAGCTGGCGTGGCGTTCGGTGGAACAACCCACCATCGCACCGAAACCCGATCTCACGCCGCTCACCGGTGGCTATCGCCGCATCCCGGTGCTGCAGATCGGCGCGGATATTTACTGCGACACCGCACTCATCGCCGGCGTGTTGGAGCGCCTATACCCAAGCCCCAGCTGTTTCCCCGCAGCGCTGGCGGGCGCCGCCGCCTTGCTAGAAGACTGGGCCGACCACCGTCTATTTATGCAAACCGTGCCGCCTACCGTGGCACGGCTGGTAGACCACCTTCCCGCGGCATTCTTTGTCGACCGCGCCGCCATGACGCCGGCGTTCACGCGGGAGAATTTAATCGCCGTGGCGCCGCACGCGTGGAGTCATGCGCTTATTTCTCTGGATAGGCTCGCCGCGCAGTTGCATCAAACGCCCTTCGTGTTGGGTGATGTCTTCACCGTGGCCGACGCCGCCTGTTTCCATCCTGTGTGGTTTTTGCAGCACGGGGGCGATTTGTTTGATGCCGTGCGAGCACGGCCCAGCTTGTCGGCGTGGTTTGATCGGATAGCCGATTTCGGCACGGGCGAAATGACGCCGCTGGAGGCCGCCGCCGCGCTGACCATCGCGCGCGCGGCGAGCCCCACCGACGTGGCGGGAGGCTGCGTGACCGAGAGCGGTTATGTGGCGGGCGCTGAAATTGCCATCGTGCCAGACGATTACGGCTTAGAGCGCACCGTCGGTCGCCTCATCCGGCTAAACGCGCAGGAAATCGTGGTGCTACGCACAGACCCTCAAGTGGGCGAGGTGGCGGTGCATTACCCCCGCGCGGGTTATCGCTGTCACCCCGTTTGATCCCGGCGAGGCAAGGCCACCCGCCTTAGGCGATGGCCGCGGCAGGAGTAGACATCGTTGCTCGAACATCCATCGCGAGTTCAAAGGAGCGTAACCGCTCGCGATGGTCAAACAGCGAGCCGGCGATCATGAGCTCATCCACCTGAGTCAGTTCGATGAAGTTTGTTAACTGCTCCCGCACACTGGCCGGCGAGCCAACGCAGGCATAGCTCAGCGTGTGGTCGACCCCCGCTTTCTCGGCGGGGGTCCAGTAGTCATCCATCTGATCCCGTGGCGGTTGTAGCTTCGCGGGCGTCCCACGATACAAATTTGCAAACTGCTGCTGGATGGAAGTAAACAGGCGTCGGGCTGCCGCATCGGTATCGGCCGTCACCACATTGACCACCGCCATGGCGTGCGGCTTGGCCAGTTGGGCTGATGGTTGAAACCGGGCTCGGTACACTTGTAATGCTTGGCGCAGGGCATCGGGTGCAAAATGCGAAGCAAAGCCAAAAGGCAGCCCCAGGGCTGCCGCGACCTGCGCGCCAAACAAGCTAGAGCCTAAAATCCATAGCGGCACCTGCAAGCCAGTACCGGGCACAGCGAACACCGTTTGCCCCGCCAACTCGGGGCCCAAAAAGGCCTGTAGCTCCAGCACATCTTGCGGAAAATTATCCGCATTAGAGGTGAGATCTCGACGCAGCGCCCGTGCGGTCCGTTGATCAGAACCTGGGGCTCGACCGAGCGCCAAATCGATACGCCCGGGAAACAGCGACTCCAGCGTACCGAACTGCTCGGCGATAACCAAAGGGGAGTGATTGGGCAACATGATCCCGCCAGCCCCCACGCGAATGCGCTGCGTACCTGCCGCCACATGCCCAATGACCACCGCCGTAGCGGCGCTCGCGATCCCCGGAATATTGTGATGTTCAGCCAACCAATAGCGCGTATAGCCCCACTGTTCGGCATGGCGCGCCAAATCTAGCGTATTCCGAAAACTATCCGCCGCCGTGCTACCGGCGGGGATGGGCGATAGGTCGAGTACCGAAAACGGGATCATGGCGGCCTCTCAGGCGGGGGAATACAAGGGTCGATTATGGCGGTTAGCAGCCCTCGCCGTCGCCTCCAACGCGCACCAACGCCGCGACCGGCGGCGAGGGTCTGGGCGACCCCGCACCAGCCGATGGCGAGTGCCGTGTGGGAATGCCGTACGCGGAGCAGAAAGCTTTAAGCTGTGGGCGGCGCCCGTCGGGGGCGGACCACCTTATTTTTTTGAGATCTGGAGCACTGCCCATGGCCCTCAGCGCCAACCGTTTTCAACTCGCTGTGTTCGGCAGCAATGTCAGCCATGGCTGCACCATCTCGGAGTCTGCGGGCGGGATTGAAGTGAACTGGGCCGAGTCACTGCGCATCGCGCGGACGGCCGATGCCTTGGGCCTGGAGGCCCTGATTCCGGTGTGCAGATGGAAAGGCTTCGGCGGGCCCAGCCAGTTCAACCACCGTAGTTTCGAGACCTGGACTTGGGCGGCTGGATTAGCGCAGGCGACTAGTCGTATTCACGTTTTTGCCACCACCGCAGTGCCATCCATACACCCAGTCCTGGCGGCCAAACAGGCTGCCACAATCGACCACATTTCCGGCGGCCGTTTCGGGTTAAATGTGGTATCGGGTTGGAATAGCCACGAAGTGGCGATGTTCGGCAAAACGCAATATCCGCACGCCGAGCGCTACGCGCTCACCGACGAATGGATGAGCCTAATCGATGCCTTGTGGACCCGTGTCGGCGAATTTGATTTCGCCGGTCAGTACTTCACCGCGCCGCGCTGTTACGCCGAACCCAAACCCTTGCAACGGCCACGCCCACCGGTGATGAGTGCCGGCGTCAGCCCCGCCGGACGCCGCTTTGCGGCTAAACACGCCGACATGAATTTCATTTTGGCACCCAATTTGGACATGGCACGTGCCACGGTAGCCGATGTGCGGCGCATCGCACGCGAGGATTACCAGCGCGATGTAGAGGTCTGGGGCAACGCCGCTATTTTTTGTGCCGCCACCCACGCCGAAGCCCAAGACTATTACCGGCACGTCATCCACGAACAAGGCGATTTGGTGGCCGCCGGTAATCTGTTGGACACCTTCACCGCCGAGTCGGGTAGTCAGCTCCCCGACCCGGCGCTGCGCGAGTCTTATCTGCGCAATATGATGGCCGGCTACTCGGGGTTCCCAGTGGTTGGCACACCCAGCGAAGTCGCTGATTTTTTGCAGGCCATGGCGGACTGCGGCATGGCCGGTGCCACGCTATCTTGGCCCAACTACGAATCTGGGTTGGCCCAGCTGGGAACCAGCATTCTGCCGTTGCTCGAAGAACGCGGCCTACGCACAGCGCCGAGTCCGTACGTACCAGCGAACGCCCTGTAACAACGCCCAACCGCAGGCTGGCCCGACCACGCGGGCGCGGCCTGTGTCGGCCGCCACCCCTGTAGAACAAGTCGGCCAGACATCAGGGTTCGCGGGCGCCATCGTGTTGATAGCGCCGCAACGGACTGAGTAAATAATCGAGGATGCGCCGCCGCCCGATCGCCAACTCCGCGGTCACCGCCATGCCTGCCGTTAAGGGTAGCCGCTGGCCATCCACTGCCAACACGCGTTGGGTGAGCGCAATTTGCGCCAGATAGCGTTGGCCATGTTCGACGTCCATGACGGCGTCTTGCGAGATTTCTCGCACCCAGCCGGTCAGTAGTCCGTAGCGCGTGAAATGATAGGTTTCAACCTTGATCGCCACCCGTTGCCCGGGGTGCACAAAGCCGATGTCCCGATTATCGATCAGGGCTTCCACGGCCAGCGGCGCGTCATCTGGCACGATCACCATGAGCGGTTGCGCGGGCGCCACCACGCCGCCCACGGTGTGTACCGCCAACTGCTGCACGCAACCCGCCACTGGGGCCCGCAACGTGGCCAACTCTATGCGATGTGCCACTTTGGCGAGGTCTTCCTCCACCCCTGCCAAGCGCGCTTGGGTGTCAGCGAGTTCCGCCAGCCAGCGCGCCTCAAACTGGGCCGCCGCCGCTTGGCGACGAGCGACCAGCGCCGCTTCTCCCGCTGCCAGCGCCGCCACTGTTTCGTACTGTGTGGCGAGTTCCTGCTCCGCCGTTAAACGTGCCCGCTCGAACTGTAGCCACTGCAGGCGGGGCACCGTACCGCGCGCGAGCAAGACCCGATGCGCCTGCGCTTCCTCCGTCACCAACGGGAGAGTGGCTGCGAGTTGTGCACGCCGCGCCTCGGCGGCCCGGCGCTCGGCCCGCTGTTGGCGGCGGTCTTGGTCCAGAGCGGCCAGCACGGCTTGGTACTCGGCGCGTTCTTGGGCCAAACGCGCCGTGCTAGCGGCCACGCGCGCGCCACCCAGTTGCGCCGCTAGCCGTTGGAAGGCGGAGGGATCTTCACGGTCGATAGTCCCGGTAGTGGTCAGCAACGCGTTAAGACGCAGGCGATCCACCGCCAGCACGCCCCGCTGGTCTGCCAGCCGAGCACGCTCGGCGAGTAGGGCGGTAGGGTCTAGTTGGAGGAGTATTTGTTTGGCCACCACATGCTGTCCTTCGGTCACCCGAATGCTCTGCACCACCGCCATTTCGGCGGCTTGCACCACCTTGCGTTGGCCCAGCGGCACCACGCGGCCCGGCGCGATAGCCACAATATCGAGCTGTCCCCACCACAGCCACAACCCCGCCGCAAGACACGCCGCGCACAGCGCCAGCGCCAATATTCGCGGCGGGTGCGGGGCTGGCGTGGCGGTGAGCGCCCGTACCGGCGGCAGAAAATCACGCGCATCGTCCTGACGCCACGCCCTGTCCATCACAGTGGCGGCGCGCTGGGGCCGCCAGCCTGCAAAGCCCACAGCCGTGCGTACAAACCCGGCTTCGCCAACAGTGCGGCGTGCGTGCCCTGCTGCACAATGCGCCCATCCTCCAACACCAGAATACGCTCGGCGAGCTGCACCGTGCGTAGCCGATGGGCGACGATCAGCACCGTGCGACCCTGCACTATTTGCGGCAAATTGGCGTGCAGAATGGCTTCGGTTTCGTAGTCGAGGGCGGAAGTTGCCTCGTCGAGAATCAAAATGCGGGGTTCGGTTACCAACGCCCGGGCGAGCGCAATGCGTTGCCGCTGGCCACCCGACAAACTGGCGCCATGCTCACCCACGACGGTGTTGTAGCCCGCCGGCAGCGCCAAAATAAACTCGTGCGCCCCGGCCAGCCGCGCCGCGTGAATCACGGCAGTCATGGGCAACGAGGGGTCGCGCAGCGCAATGTTCTCGCGCACTGATCGGTTAAACAGCTGGTTTTCTTGGAGCACCACGCCGATCTGCCGGCGTAGCCACTGGGGGTCGAGTAGCGCCACATCTTGGGCGTCCACTCGCACCCGCCCGGCCTGTGGCACCTGCAATCGCTGGAGAAGATTGGCGAGCGTGCTCTTACCAGAACCCGAGGCGCCCACTAGACCCACCACGCAGCCTGCCGGCACGCTAAAGCTGAGCCCACGCAGAACATCCGGCCCCTCCGGGCGATAGCGAAATTGCACGTCCTCGAAGCTCACCGCGCCCAGCAAGGCCGGCAACGCGGCTTGCCCCGGTTGATGCCGCCCCGGTTCTGGTAGCGCGTTGAGCACATCGCCCAGCCGTCGCACCGAGACCCCAGTCTGCTGAAAATCTTGCCAGCACTGCGCAACGCGCAGCACGGGTTGGGCTATCCGTGCGGCAATCAGACTAAAAGCCACCAGCTCGCCCACGCTCAGGCTGGTCTGCATGACCAGCCGCGCGCCACACCACAAAATAGCCACCGTGGTGAGCTTCTGCAGTAAGCCGGCAACTTGGGCCATCGCGTTAGACAACGCCGCGGCGCTCAGGCTGGCGCGGGTGGCGCTCGTCAGCAAATGCGCCCATTGTTCGCCGAACACGCGTTCCACCGCGTTGGCCTTGAGGGTGGCGATCCCACTCACGGCTTCAGTCAAAAATGCCTGCGCCGCCGCGCCGCGCGTAAATTTTTCCTCGAGGCGCTGGCGAAAAAACGGCGTAGCCAACGCCGCCAGCAGCACATGCGCGATCAGCCCCGCCGCAACGATGCCCGACAGCACAGGGCTGTAGCACAGCAGTAGAATGAAAAAAACCCCAGCGAAAGCCAGATCAAGACCGAGCGTCAGCGCAGTCCCGGTAAAAAATGCGCGAATGGTTTCCAACTCACGCACCCGCGCCACGGTCTCGCCCATGCGCCGGGCCTCGAACCAGGCCAGCGGTAAACGCAGCAGATGTTCGAACAGCGTTGCGCCCAGCTGCACGTCAATACGATTGGTGGTGTGCGCCAACACAAAATGACGCAGCCCACCCAGCAACGCTTCAAATACCGACACCACCAATAAGCCGGCGCACAGCACATCGAGCGTTGCTAGGCGCTGGTGCACCAGTACTTTGTCGATGACGACCTGAAAAAACAGCGGCGCTGCGAGCGCCAATAATTGAATAACCAATGAGGCGAGGATCACTTCGCCCAAGATGCCGCGGTGCGCGTTCAGCGCTGGCCAAAACCAGCGTAAGCCAAACGCGAGGGGGCCCGTGGCGGCACTCGCGCTCTTGGCGAGCAATAAGAGTTCGCCGGTCCACAGCGACAAAAAATCGGCGCGCGCAACCAGCGTCGGAGGCAATCCCATCGCCTTGACCAACACTTGTTCGTCGCGCACGCCCGCCAGAATAACGTGCTGACCATCCACCAAGCGCGCCAATGCGGGCAGCGGCGTGGTCGCTAGTCGGGGCCATGGGCACAGCACGCGGCGCGCCTTCAACCCCAGCCAGCACGCCGCTAGTTCAAGCTCCGGGGGCTCAAGCGGCCCGCTGGCCCGTCCAAATTCGTGGCGTAGCGCCGCTTCTTCGGCCGGCAGGCCATGCAGCCGGGCAATGACGGTAAGGCCGTGCAAGCCGGTATCGGTAGCGGGTAGAAGATTGGCCATTGGCAGGAACATCCATGTTCACAACTGCCGGATAGCATGCCCTTAGACATCGAGGCGGTGTGGGATCGACCTGCACTGATAGCGCTACACGGGAACAATTCCCGGCGCTGCCCAAGCCAAATGGCGGGCAAGGGCCGGGTCTTGCGTCAATCCTCGTTACCAGTGCAGTTCGTGGTTAAACGCCAGCGCGTAGCGGGCGGCAAATTCCGCACGCGTAAACCGGTGGTTCTGGGTGCCTGCCTGCTCAATCTTGATCGCCCCCATGAGCGAGGCAATCCGGGCGGTAACCGGCCACTCCAGCGCGTGCATCAGGCCATAGAGGAGACCGGCACGGTAGGCATCGCCACAGCCGGTAGGATCGCTCAATTGCGCGGGCTTCGCTGCCGGAATCGCGAGCGTTTCGTGCTTTAGATAAACCATCGAGCCTTCGCCCCCACGGGTGACGACCAGCGCCTCCACCTGCTGGGCAATTTCTGCCAGCGTCCAGCCTGTGCGCTCTTGCATCAGTTGCGCTTCGTAGTCGTTCACCGTGACCCACGTGGCGTCTTTGATGAACTGCTTGAGGTCATCGCCGTTAAACATTGGCAGGCCTTGACCCGGATCAAAAATGAAGGGAATGCCGGCGCGCACAAACTCTTGTGCATGTTGGATCATGCCCTCGCGACCATCGGGCGCCAGAATGCCCAACGTAACACCCGCCGCATCGCTCACCTGATTGCGGTGCGAAGACTCCATCGCACCGGGATGGAATGCCGTGATCTGGTTGTCATCGAGATCGGTGGTGATGAAAGCCTGCGCCGTCAGCGCGCTTTCGATCACGCGCACATACGTGCGGGGGACACCGCAAGCGTCCATCCAGCGCGCGTAAGGCTCGAAATCGATGCCGACCGCCCCCATGGGGAGGGGATCACCGCCGAGCAATTTAAGGTTGTAAGCAATATTCCCGGCGCAGCCACCAAATTCCCGGCGCAACTGCGGCACCAAGAAAGAAACATTCAAAATGTGAATTTTGTCCGGCAGGATGTGATTTTTGAAGCGGTCTTGGAAGACCATGATGTTGTCGTAAGCGAACGAGCCGCAAATCAATGCCGACATGACAGACCCTTTGGTTTCGAGAAAGGTGGTCATGGTGCCTGAGCCCCGGATGGGGCGCCAGTTTAAGCATTTGAGCACCCACTCAAGCAGTTGCTACAGGGCGCTTTGGTAGCCGGCGCAGGCCGAGGCATGCACACGAGGGCGATGCTTAGTGCGCCGCTTCTACTCGGTTGCGGCCGTTTTTCTTGGCGTTTAGCAGCGCCATGTCGGCGCGCGCCAGCAGCATTGTCGGTGACTCATCCACGGCGGGCGTGCCGGTTGCCACACCGATGCTTACGCTGACCACGCCGAGGTGCGAGGTTGGATGGTATAGCCCCTGGTCTAGGATCGACTGGCGGAGTGATTCCGCCACTTGCAGTGCGCCGGCGAGGTTAGTTGCTGGCAGCACCAGCACAAATTCCTCGCCCCCATAACGGGCCGCGAGGTCGCCGGGGCGGCGCACGGACTCGGCGATGGCCCGAGCAATCTCGCGCAGACACTCATCACCCGCCGGATGACCCAAGCCATCGTTGTACTGTTTAAACCAATCCACATCGATCAGGAGGATGGACAGAGAATCTTGGCCACGCTGGGCGTGCTTCCAAGCTTGCGTCCATCCCTCGTCGAAACTGCGGCGGTTGTGCAATCCCGTTAAGTGATCTTGCCGCGACAGAAGTTCCAGCTCCACGTTCGCTTGCGCCAGACTCTGCGTACGCACTTTTATTTGGAGTTCCAGATCGCGGCTACGCGCTGCCATTGCTATTTCTCGCTGCTGGCGCCTGCCGCGCACCTGCGCTAGCCACAGCAGCAGGGCCGCCGCCAGCAACAAACTCGACAGTAATGCCAAAATTTGGAGGTGCCGAATTTTAGCCGCCAGACTCGCGCGAACACCCGCCCCATCCACCCAGTAGAACGCCCGCGCATTTAATGCAGGCACCGCCCCGATCAGAAGGTAGTCATGCCCAAGCAGCGTCGCGGTGACCTGGGTGCCGGAAGACTGCCTCAGCAAGGGCAAAAAGCGGTCGGGTATCCGCTCGCCTAAGTCAGGCTGCTGTCCCACCTTGTTCCATAACACACCATCGTGGCTCGTTACGTACAAGGGTTGGGCTACTCCCGGAGTGGGGCTCCTCATGGCCATGAGGCCTGCGAAAAGTTGCGTCAGCGTTAAGTCATGGCCTACCGATCCAGCCCACACGCCACCTCGAAAGAACGGCGCCACAACGCTCACTAGCCACTGACCAGCGACGGGGTCGTAAATCGGCAAGGTCCACCGCACCTCGCCTTTGGAATTGTGCTGAGGTGCCGTCAGCTGCATCCACGGCGTATCGCGATAGTCGGTCGTGGCGTTGGCGTCATAAATAAACGTCGGCCAAGACGGCGCAAAAATGATCTCCCCGTTAGACAACGGCAACACCCAACTATCGATGAAATAGTCGTTGAGTATGCCTAGTCCAAAATTTTCGGTGAGGACGGCTGCCCGACTAAAAAAGCGCCGGGTGTCGGCACTCTCGGCGGCACTATTGGGTAGCCAGATACCCGCTTTGGTAGCCGGATCAAAGAGGTCGCGCCGACTTCGCCACAACCCATCCTGGTCGCGCATCACGCGCACCGAGAAGTCGCTGAATTCATTCTCCGGGAGGCTGCCATCATCAGAAATCAAACGGCCAAACCGGGCCGCGGTGACCTCAGCATTCAAGAGGACGGCGTTAAAGCGATCTAAAGAGGCACTGAAGGCTAGGCGCTGTTCTTCTACGGTGCGCACCACGAGGTAGCGCACAATTTCCCGTTCCAACAACACCGCGCAGGTGACTACCAAGGCCAACCCCAAAACCACCGCCACCCAATCTTTGACGTGAAAGAAGCTTAGCTTCATCGCGACGCTTGGACTGTTTTGGTGGACTACCGTAGACGTGTTTTCTGGCGGCCTAATAGGGCCTCGCAGACTAATTTTTGCCACCCTGCGCCACGCCGTCAGCATCCGTTGGATCAAGGCCGGTACGTTGCAGGTAGCCTCGTATGCTTACGGCGAAGCACCCAAATAATTGAACAAACGCAGCCTCATCACGGGCATCGCGTAGCCGCAACAAGCGTTGGGTCTCGCGAACGACAGGGTCCACCTTGCGCCGACCCTCCACCGGGAAGGGCAGTACGTTCATACGATAAAAAATACAATTAATGACATTATTTATTATTTATAACATGCCCTCTCTAGGCGAACAAAGACTCGCTCGGATCACTCCCGCGTGAGCAGGTCGAGCAGGAGCCAGATGGACTGCTTATCCAGCGCAGTCTCTCCTTAATTTATTTTGCTCACTGTTAACGGTACGTCGGCAGCGCCATGCATCAACTGCTTAAGT
>CAIPNE010000098.1 GCA_903866355.1 uncultured Gammaproteobacteria bacterium | reverse complement strand
CCGGTTGATGAAGTACGGGGCGCCACCCGGCGCGCTTTCAGGAACCTTATCGATACGGCGCTGCGCGAACGCGTGGATTTTGTGGTGATCGCCGGGGACCTCTACGATGGCAATTGGCCGGATTTCAACACTGGGCTTTTTTTCGCCAAAGGCATGGCGGAATTAGGGGAATCGGGCATCGCGGTCTACGGCGTGCGCGGCAATCACGATGCGACCAGCCAAATTACCCGCACGTTGCGGCAACCCAAGAACGTTCATTTTCTGCCAGATCTCGCCCCCGGCACCCTCATTAACGACGACCTCGGCTTGGCGGTGCACGGCCAAAGTTTTGCGACACCGGTGGTCTTAACGGATCTGGCGGCGGGGTATCCGGGCGCGGTGCCGGGTTTGTTCAACCTCGGCATACTCCACACGGCGCTCACCGGCCGGGCCGGCCACGATCCCTACGCGCCCACCAATGAGGCGGTGTTGCGCACCAAGGGCTACGACTACTGGGCGCTGGGCCATGTGCATGCGCGCGAAATTGTCACGCGGGAACCCTGGGTGGTGTATCCGGGCAATCTGCAGGGGCGTCACATCCGCGAAGCGGGCGTTAAAGGTTGCGAACTGGTCAGTGTGGTTGACGGCCACATTGCCACCACGCCGCTGGCACTCGATGTGCTGCGCTGGCGCGAACTCGCGGTGGATGTCACGGGGCTGGCGAATCTCGACGCCTTGCTGGATCACGTAACGACTGCCGTGCGCACCGCGCGTACCCAAGCCGATGGCCGCATTTTAGGACTGCGCTTGCAGCTGTACGGTGTTAGCCCCTTGCAGGCCCAACTAAGCGCCCGCGCGGCGATGGTGGCCGAGGAACTGCGCGCCTGTGTCGTGGCGGCTGGGAACGGCGAGGTGTGGCTGGAGAAAATTCAAAATGTGGTGCGCCCCACGCTCGATCTGGCCCGGCTGGCGAGCGGCAATGATCCTGTGGGCCTGCTGTTACAGGAGCTCGCCCAACTGGCCATTAACCCCGCCGAACTCGCGGCCTTGAGCAGCGAGGTGTTAGCCGACTTGGTGTCCAAGCTGCCAGCGGAAGCCGACGACCGCGACGCTTTTCGTGTCAACAATCCGGCCCTCCTGCAAGACTTGTTAGCACAGGCCCAAGCTGAGCTACTGGATGCCCTCGCCGGTGCGGGGGGTGCGCCATGAGATTTCTACGCCTGTATCTCACGGCCTATGGTGCGTTTCGCGATCGCGTGGTCAATTTTCCGGCCCGTACCGGTGGCGACCTGCATCTCATTTTTGGCCCGAATGAGGCCGGCAAGTCCACGACGCTGCGCGCGGTCACCAACTTGTTGTTCGACTTTCCCACCAGTACCGACGACGCCTATTCGCTAGCCGGCTATTCGGCTTTGCGGGTGGGTGCCACTTTGCAGCTAACGGACGGCACCTGCGCTTCTTTCATGCGGCGCAAGGCCAACAAAAACAAATTTTTTGCTATCGACCCCACCACGGGCACCGAGCGTACTGACCAACCCTTGCCGGATAACGCCATGGCGAATGCCTTGGCGGGTCTCGACCGGGCGCTCTATAAAAGTTTGTTCGGGCTGGATCTCGATGGCTTGGTGGCGGGCAGCGCCGCCTTGCTGTCGGGCGAGGGCGAACTGGGCCGCAGTCTTTTTCAGGCGGCATCTGGCCTGCTAGATCTGCGTGGTTTGAGCCGCACCTTAGAGGAGCGCGCCGGCGCGCTGTTCAAACCCCGCGCAACCACGTTGCCACTTAACCGCACGCTAAAAGAATTTGAAGACCAAAAGCGCACGCTACGCGCCGCTACCGTGCGCCATTCGGCTTGGGAAAGTGTCGAGCGTGCTCACCATCAAGCGGTGGCCAGTCATGCCGATCTGCAGGCGTCGCTGGGCGAGCGCCGCAGCGAGCTGCAACGCCTCGCGCGGGTTGCGCAAAATCTGCCGCAAATAGCCGAACTGCAAAACCAACAGGCGGCCCTCGCGGCGCTCGCCGATACTCCATTGTTAGCAGCAGACGCCGGCACGCGGCGGGCAGCAGCCCAAGAACGCCTGCGCGGGGGCGAAGAAACGCTCGCTGCTGCCCAATCGCGGCTGGCCAAATGCACTCAGGACCTCCAGGCGTTGGAGGTACGTGATGCCGTACTGGTGCAGGCCGCCGAAATTGAACTCGCCTACCACGCGGTGGGTCCCGTCCGGGCGGCGCGTGCCGCACTGCCGCGGGTACAGGCTCAGCGTGGCGAGGTCCTGAGCCAAGGCCAAGCGTTGCTCGTCGAAATGGGCATGACGGAAAATCTAACCGAAGTTGCCGCGCTCCTGCCCACCCAGGTATTCATTGCCCGAGTGCAGACGCTGATAGACGAACACACCCGGCTGCAGGCGGCGCAGGCCCAGCTGCTGACCCGCCTACGCCCGCTTGAACGCGAACAGGAACACTGTTTGCGAGACCTCGCAGCCTTGCCGCCCGCGCTGCCGGCCAACGAGCTAGAACAGGCACTGCTGGGGGTTAACACGCTGCCGGACCTGGACCTGCGCCAGCGTGCGCTGGAGAGCGAAATAGCCGAACTAGATCAGCGTCTGCAGCGCGACATGGCGGCCATTTGGGGCGGCTCGCGCGAGGAACTCCTGCAACTGCGCCTACCCCTCATCGAAACACTCAACCTGTTTGCCGCAGAACTCGCCACGTTGGCGCGCCAAGAGGCCGACCTCGACACGGAATTCAAGAACCTGACCCGCGACCTCACAGACCGCCGTCGCGACCTCGCTGCGCTGCGCGTGGCGGGGGTGGTGGGTACCCCACACGACATTGTTCGCGCACGTCTGGACCGCGATACCCGTTGGCAACCCCTGCGCGCCGTCTTTAGCGATTCCCCGGTACTACCGCTGCCCGCGTTGCCGCAGGTGGAGCTGTTCGAATCCTCTCTGCGCGAAGCGGATCGCCTGGCCGACGAACTGCACGCGGACACCGAGCGTGCTACCCGCTGGGAAACCACTCGCCAGCGAATTATGGAAATGGAGGCGGCACAACAGCAGCTCACGCAGCAGCAGGTCTTATGTGCGGCCCGCCGGGGTGACTGGCAAACCCGCTGGCACGAGGTGGCGGCACCGGTGCGCCAAACGCAGTTGTTGCCCGCCGCATTGCGCGAGTGGATGAACCAACAACAGCGCCTAGTCGAACGGGTAGGGGACTGGGAGCGGCTGGGGCGCGAACAACTGAGCGTGCGAGCGGAAATCGACCAAGCCCAGCGCGTACTGGCGAGCATTTTTCAGCGCTGCGGGATCAACCCCGACCTCACCAACACCCCTACGCTGGCGTTGCAGCGGGCGCGTGACGCAGTCGCTGCGGTTCGCCAAACCGAACGCGATCGCGAGCGCTACGGGGAACAACTGCGCAAGCAGGCGCATGAGATAGCCGAGTTGCAGGATGCGCGTCAGGCGGTGACCTTGGCGCAGCAGGCGCTGGCACCGCAATGGCAAGCGGTCACGGCCAGTTTGCGGCTAGAGCCCGACGCTTTGCCCGCAGAAACGCGTACCCGGCTGGCGCAATTTGCACGCCTCGCCGAGCATCTCAACGCACTGCGCCAGTTAGACCACGAAGCCGCGGCCCATAGCGCTTGCGGTGCCGCGTTTATCGCCCAAATGGAAGCGCTGCGGCTCGCCGTGGGTGCGGGCGACAACCCACCCGCCGCCGACCTGCTG
>CAIPNE010000097.1 GCA_903866355.1 uncultured Gammaproteobacteria bacterium | reverse complement strand
TGCGCTTTGCGATTCGCGCATGGCCTGAATAAATTTTCCCGGCATGGCGCCAATGTAGGTCCGTCGATGACCTTTGATTTCCGCCTCATCACGCATCCCGCCCACGCTGAAACGGTAAAATTTTCGACCCAACGCATCGGCAATAGAACGACCTACCGAGGTTTTACCCACGCCCGGCGGCCCCACCAACAGCAGAATAGAGCCGGCGATTCGCCCGGTTAAGGCGCCGACACCAAGGAACTCAATGATGCGTTCTTTGACGTCTGCCAGCCCTTCGTGGTCGTTGTCCAACAGCTGCCGCGCTTGTGGAATATCGATACGGTCGGAAGTGTATTTACCCCATGGCAGCGAGGTCAGCACGTCCAAATAATTGCGCGTGCCGGCATATTCTGGCGAACCCGTTTCCAGCAAGGAAAATTTCCGCGACTCCTCGTCAATCTTTTTTTGCGCGGCCAGCGGCACGGTGCACTCGCTTAGGCGCTCGCGGAAACGCTCGAGCTCCAGCGTTTTATCGTCTTTGGAAATACCGAGCTGCTGCTGAATTTCCTTGAGTTGCTCGCGCAGAAAAAATTCCCGCTGCCGCTCGCTCACCCGCTCTTCTACTTTTTGACGAATCTGACTTTGCAGGCCCGCCAGCTCCACTTCACGCTGGATCAGGAGCATCACTTTTTCCATCCGCCGGAGCAGCGGCACCGTCTCTAGAACGTCCTGTAGATCGTCACTCGCCGCGCTGCTCAAGGCAGCCGCAAAATCGGCCAGCGGCGAGGCTTCGTCTGGACTAAAGCGCTCGAGATAAGACTTCACATTTTCCTGATAGAACGGGTTGAGCTGCAGCAGTTCACGAATTTTAGCGATGATGGCCAACGCGTAAGCGCGGACCTCCTGGGAATTTTCGAGCGGTGGCTCGGGGTATTCGACTTCCGCCACGAAGGGCGGCTCTTGAGTGGTCCAGTTCAGTACCCGAAACCGGTGTAGGCCTTCCGCGATAAACTGAATATAACCATCGTTGCGGAGGGGCTGGCGCATGCGAACCACCGTCCCCATCGGCCGAAAATCAGCCGTCGTGAGCGCCGCACTGCCGTTCGGCCGCGCCAAAATGAGCCCAACCAGTTGCTGAGGTGTGTTGCCCACCCGTTCGACCGTTTCGCGCCAGAGCGATTCTGGCAGCACGATGGGCATGGTCTGCGCGGGAAAAAATGGCCGCACTTGCACCGGTAGCAACAGCAGTTTGCTCGGCAGGGTGTCATGCACCCGTGCCGGCAACAGCTTGTGCGTCGGGTTGTTGGGTTCGTTCGTCGGGGAGTCTTGTGTGCCCTTACTCATGCCCATTCCTGTATCAGCGACGCCGAGCGCGTCATGACCTAGATGAGGACCGGACGGGCCGTTTTCAAGCCACACCGTTCATGTTCGGTTCGATAGCCTCCAGAGCGGCGAGCAGCATGCCCGCATCGGCGTAGCGATCGGCGGGCGCTTTCGCGAGCAATCGTTCAATAATCGGCTGAAAATGCCGAACTTCGACAGGCAACTGCGGAATGGGTTCATGGATATGCTGACGGATAAGCGCAGCGGCGCTGGTGGCCATGAACGGTTTTCGAGCGCTGAGCATCTGAAACAAAATGACACCGGCACTGTAAAGATCGGCGCGCTGGTCCGTAGGCTGTCCTAGCGCCTGCTCCGGGCTTAAGTAACTGGGCGTGCCCAACACGCTCCCCGAGTGCGTGAGGTCACGCGCCTCCTGGATGCGCCGCGAGATCCCAAAATCGGCCAGCGCGAGGCTGTTGTCGGCTCGAAACATAATATTGCCGGGTTTGAGATCCCGATGGATAACCCCTAAGGCGTGAATAGCCCGCAAGCCCTGCGCGATGTGCGTGAGATAACACACAGCGTCGGCGACCGTGACAGCGGTCTCTAGCCGGCGCTTTAAGTCTCCCCCGGCAAAAAATTCCATGGCCAAATAGGCGTAATTTTCG
>CAIPNE010000096.1 GCA_903866355.1 uncultured Gammaproteobacteria bacterium | reverse complement strand
AATCAGGTGGATGTGCAGGTGCGGCACCGTCTGCCCCGCCGCCGCGCCGTCGTTGATGCCCACGTTGTAGCCCGCCGGCGAGTACTCCGCATCGAGCGCCCGCTTCTGCCCGTCCAGCAGGGCGAGCATCGCGGCACGCTCCTCTTCCGAGATCTCGAAGAACGACCCCACATGCCGCCGCGGAATGATCAGCGTATGCCCCGGTGACACCGGGTAACCGTCGCGGATCACGAATGCGAGAGCGTTGGACACCAGCACCCGTTCGGGGGGCAGGCTGCAGAAGGGGCAGGGGGTGGATAGTTCGCGGGTCATATCGGACGACGCCAGTTCGGCTGTTGGTGAAGTTGGACGGTTTCCTGACGATAGCGCGCGTTAGGACGGAGTTCGAGCCTGGAGCAGGCCGCCTCACCCGAAACCTTCGCATCGGCTCCCTGGACCCGCCGCCTTTTTTTCACCTCGAGCGTTCCGGTTGAAGCGACGCTCGTCGTGTTACCGCATAGCGGCCCGGGTTGGATATATATGGTCTAAATACCATTCACTAACGCGAACTATAACCGGCTCTGATCTCTGGCTCCCGCTCCGCGGACCCGAGCGTCTGCCCCAAGCGATTGGTCTCTTTAAGCATCGCCCCTTAGAATCGAATGGGGCTGCTCGTTGGTCTTCCCTCACCCGCGAGGTTGACCGGCGAATCTGCGACCCAGTCTCGCATTCTGACTCTGATCTACGTGCTCCCGATAGGCGCTTCAGTTCGCGCGAACTTCCGCCCGCATGAACGCCCTTCGCCGTTGAATTTCATCGAATATATCCTTCCTCAACTCTGGTCCAAGTGGCGTCACATGAATATCTTCGACTCGGTCCTAAGCAAGTCCTGGGAAGAAAAGCTCCTCAAAGACGCCGCGAAACGTGGGCGGGACGCTGGGGCCAACGGACTGCCCACGGTCGAAACACCGAAGTACGATGTTGAGGAGACGGAGATTCGGAACCAGGTCTCCCAAAGGCTGGCTGGCCTCCAGCAAAAGTTGGCCACCGAACTTCAAGCCATACTCCCTTCGCTGACAAAGAAAGACGGAGATTTGAAGCAGGCGGAGTTGAAGTTCCACGCCCGGCAAACGGCAGATGGAGTGGGAGACTTGCTGAAAGGCGCGTTCTCCAACAAACGTGCCGAAATCGAAACGTTGTTCTTTCGGAAGCATGAGTCTGAAGGAAACTACAAGAATTTCCGACTTACTAATAACGTCACGATTGACCCGGACCACCCGGCAGATAGGCTGAACTACGTCTCTGTAATCTTCCTCTTGTTAGCCGTGGAAACGCTCCTGAACGCTTCGTACTGGAGCAACAAGTTCGGAGAAAACTACACGCAAGGCATCCTAGTCGCGGCTTTCATCTCCGCTTTCAACATTCTTATAGGGTTCATTGGTGGCATTGCGCTGAGCTACAAAAACCTCGCCGCCCCGCGTTCCCGGGTCCTTGGATGGTCGGGCTTTCTTGCCGCATGTGCAATTGCTGCCGCCGTGAACCTATACGTGATACTTAGGCGCGGACCCTCGGAGTCTGGACAAGAGGATGTGAACCAGACGATAAATATCCTGATGTTCTGCGTCGGCCTGGCGTTCGCGCTTATCTCGGCCTACAAGGGGTACCGGTTTTTCGGCTCCGTCCCTGGATATGAAGCCGCTTCGGCAACTTACCTGGCGGCTTCCGCGAGCTTGAAAACTGCGGAGAACTCACTCCGAGAAACGGTGTCTTCGCAGGTGCGTGCCGAGGAAGACCTCCGGAAAGAGATCACGCGGACCTTTACTGACGCCCAACTGTTCTTCGTGAAGACGCGAGCGACCCTGTCGAACTTGGCGAGCCAATACGCGCTGGCCGCGCAGCATCTTAGTACGGTCCTGGAAAACTCCGTCGGCGCCTACCGGCAAAACAACAAGGCTACCAAGGGAGCGTTGACGAAGAGTCCTCCGTGGTTCGATGAGTCGGTCGAGCGATTTGCTACCGAAACGGACACCTTGGGCGAGGCGTTCCGAAGCCTAACCGCCATTAGTGAGCCGGCCGAGCGGCTATCCGACTCACTCCGCGCAACCGCAGCTGCAGAGCTGGCGAGCCTGCAGACCGTCAAAAGCGCCTACCTTGGTGAATCGCTCACGGCTCTCATGAGCGACTGCAATCAATCAGCGCACGCAAGATGGGTTGAGGCTGTCAGCGGCGTTGGCAACCAAGGTCGTGCAGACCGGTTTCTCTGATGTTCAGTACGAAACAGAACTTCATGCTCGGCGGGGCGTTTTTCGTCGCCGTGTTTGGTCTCGTCGCGTACCAGAGCCTCCGAAAAACTACCTGTGCCGATGATGCGCACACGGTCCTCGTGCTGGTCGATTTCACCGATCAGATCGGGGACGACGCCCGCGGCGCCATGAAGGACCACGTGTGGCGGATCATAGAGGCCGCACCGGACTTCTCGAAGATAATAATGCGACCCGTTATGGGCCTCGACGGCGCTGGCCAGATGATGGTGTCCTCGCCAGTGCAGGCGTGCCGTGGCGAAAAGCCTGGCCCCGGCACAGGCTTTAAAGGTCCTGCGAAAAAGGCCAGAGAGTCTTGGGCGCAGTTCAAGTCACAGATTTGTGGGGCTACGCAAGGTGACGCGCTTGATCTGTCGTGTGGCCACTCAGACCGTGGGGCGTCTTTTTTTGAAGGGAAATATGCAAAGTCCTTTACGTCTCCGATTCTCGAGGAGATTACTGGCAACGTGTCGAGATTTATTTCCACGACCAATGGGTCGTGGGATCTAGTTGTCGCTACCGACTGGAAGCAAAACACACCGAACCTGAACCTTGAGAGCCAATCGTGTGATTCGCGTCAATCCATAGACCTGTCCCGCATCCCGACACTGGTTGCGCCGAACGAGAAGCCCCTATCCGCCTCGAATGACCAAGCGAGAAAAAGCACGGTCACGAGCCTTTTTCTTCTTCGGCAAAGCATGACTGACGCGGAAGCGAACTGCCTGGAATCGAGAGTCGCTCAACGGTTTCTGCTTACCCATCTCGGCCCGTCATCTGTAGTAGCGCCACCAGTTTTTCATCGCTT
>CAIPNE010000095.1 GCA_903866355.1 uncultured Gammaproteobacteria bacterium | reverse complement strand
GCTCTACGCTTTTGACGAATGTCGCGCGTCGAAAGTATTCGTGTTCTGGGGAGTGGGTGGTCACTGTTAGCTTGGTACTCAAAATGGAAAGCGGGGGATCGCGAACTTAAGCGGCAATGCTATAGTACGCTGCCGCGCGTGTGACTCATTAATTGGACACCTAGCCGCGTACCAGTGTGCTTGATCTACCGGAGTTCAGAAGGCGATGCTTGGATCTACAGTTCGTACGTTACTTATTTCCTCTTTCGGTCTGCTGCTTTGCGCCTCGGCGCTTGCTCAGGACGCCAAAACCAAAGCGGCCACTTGCATGGCCTGCCACGGGCCAGACGGCAATAGCGTCAATCCGGAATGGCCCTCATTGGCGGGGCAACATGCGAGCTACCTCGTGGCACAGTTGCAGGCATTCAAGAGTGGCACCCGCAAAAACATCAACATGAACGCCATGGTGGCCGGTCTCAGCGACCAAGACATGATCGATATCGCCGGGTATTTTGCGGCCCAACCCATAACGGTTGCCAGCATTGACGCCACGGCTGCGGCGACCGGGGTGGGCCTCTATCGGGGTGGAAATCCGGCCACCGGCGTGCCTGCCTGCATGGCTTGCCATGGCCCTGATGGCGCCGGCAATCCGGCGGCGCTGGTGCCGTCGTTGCGGGGACAACACGCTAAATACACGACCATCCAACTGGCAGCCTACAAAAGCGGCGAGCGCTCAACCGACCGTGCATCCATCATGCGCACGATTGCCGGGCGTCTGAGCGAGCAAGAAGCAGCCCAGGTAGCCGCGTTCATCGAAGGCCTACACTGACGCTACCGCGCTGCGACCGATCGGTCAGCCGGTGCGTCAAACGAGGCTTTTGTCGGCATAACCCTCCACATCAAGAGATGTTTTACCTATGAAATCCTTGCTATTAGCGATTTTTAGTCTACTCATGATGCCGCTGACGGTGGGCGCTACAGACGCCATCAAATACGAAGAAGGCGTGCAGTACCAACTGATATCGCCCGCAGTCGCTACGGCTGATCCGGCCACCATCGAAGTAGTCGAGTTGTTCTGGTATGGCTGCCCGCACTGTTTTGTCCTCGCCCCAATGGTCACCGAGTGGCTTAAAACCAAACCCAAAGACGTGACCTTCCGGTTGGTGCCGGCAATTTTTTCGCCGCAATGGGCCATTTCCGCGCGCGCGCTCTATGCCGCGCAAGCACTGGGAGCCGAGGACAAACTGCATATGGCTATGTTCAACGCCATCCATGCCGACCATCGCAAGCTCTCCAACGAGGATGAACTGGTTGAGTTTGCGGGAGAAGTTGGCATCGATAAGGGCGAATTCCGTAAAGCCTTCGACAGTCCGACCATAGACGCTCGGGTTAAAAAAGCGGCGCTGCTTACCCGCGAATACGGCATCGATGGTGTGCCTGCCGTCATCGTAAATGGCAAGTACCGGGTGACCGCCGCACTGGCCGGCGGACAGGAGAAAATCTTAAAGGTCGTCGACTTCCTGATCCAGAAAGAGCGAACGCACTGAGCAAGTCCCCGTCTGAGCCCACCTCAACGCACCGAGCAGAATGAATCACCATGGTAGGTCCCCGGCAACCGCCGCAGTCCAACACTGCTACCCCGGCCTCGTTGCCCGATGCCGACAGCAATGCCCGATTGCACCAAGCACTACTCGACTTGGTGTTAACCTTCAGAGGGCGGCACCCAACCCTCGATAAAAATATTCAGCGCCTCGACGTGTTGAAAAGTAACGGCGCGAGCAAGAGCAGGATCGCCGTTATTTTGGGCCAAGCGGCCGAAATTATTTTGGCGCAAGGTCTGCTATCCGGCGATCAGGCGGCCACCACCCGCAAGCTCGCCGAGCTGTTGGAAAAACGCCTGCCAAGCGCAGACTTTGCAGAAAAGACCCGCTTCCTGCGCAATCGTCTACGCGATGCCACAACCCCAAAAGAAACCGATTCGGCGCTTGAGGAACTGGTGGGGCTGGTCAACTTGTTGGCACAGCGAGCCGCGAAAAACGCCAAACCGGTGGTGGACGTCCCCGACCTACGGGCACTCAACCTACTGCTGGACGAACTGCAGCTACCAGAGGCCGCCAAGCTGGCCGTAGCACCCTACCGGGAACAACTAACGCGACTGCGAAATCATGGTGCGCAAGTCTCTTGTGTGCGCGATCTCGCCAAATGCTTAGCGCTACTTTTGAAGACCTCCACGGAGCCACCCCCGCCCGAACCCGCGTTGGGTCTGGCGCGCGAACAACTCCAACACTTGGTCAAAAATCTCACGCTGCCCACGCCATTGGCGGAGGATAAAGCGCAGATTCAACGACAAATTGCGAGCGCTGCCAGTACGCAGGAACTTAACACTTGCGTGCAATCGCTGGTCCAACTGCTGCAAACCTCGCAGGGTGGTTCGCAGCTAGACATAGACGACCTAGGCAGTTTCCTGAAACTCATCGCCAAACGCATCGAAGACTTCAAAAGCTACTTCGCTCGCAGCGGCGAGACCCATACCGAATCCATCGATTCCGCCGACTCACTCCAGCGCTTGATGCGGGGGCAGGTGACGAGCTTGCTGGAGGCCGTGGACGACGAAACTAATTTCCGCGCGATCAAGCCGGCCGTTATCAACCAGCTAGAAGGCTTGGAATCCAGCCTCACCGCCTTCGTCGGTAACGAACACCATCGCCACAGCCTGGCAGTGAGCGAGATGGGCCAAGTCGCCGGGCGACTCAAGGAACTGGAAAACGAGACGCAGCGTCTACGGGCAGATCTCAAAGCGCAGCGTATCTTGACCCTCATAGACCCCCTCACTGGGGTGTTCAATCGCCTCGGATATTCCGAAGGGATTGCCCGCGAGCAAGCACGCTGGCGGCGTTACGGCGGCGCGTTATCGATAGCGATGTGCGATCTGGACCTGTTCAAAAATATCAACGACCAATACGGACACTCCGCTGGCGATAAAGTGTTGGTATCCGTAGCCGAACTGCTGGGTGCGCAAATTCGCGACTGCGACGTGTTGTGCCGTTTAGGTGGCGAAGAATTCGCGGTAATCCTCCCGGAAACCACGCTTGAAGGTGCGGAAATTACCGCTGAGAAACTCCGGCTCAGCATCTTCAACAGCAAGTTTCGTTTTAAAAACGAGCCGGTGTCGGTCAGTATTTCGATCGGGGTGGCGCAGTTCCGCATCGAAGACTCAGCAACGGACGTTTACGATCGCGCCGATCGCGCCATGTATGTCGCAAAGTCTCAGGGCCGCAATCGCTGCTGCTCCGAGCAGGACACCGCAACGGAATAAACCCTGGCGCGCTGCGTGCTAGACACGCCCCGCGAGTCCCTAACCGCGGGCACTCCGGGGGCTGGGCAGCGCTGCCAGATATTCACCCAACAATTGCTGTGAGTGTCGCGCTGCAGGCTCGAAGTGCAGCCCAAGGATCATTTGTTGTTCATTGAGTTGCTCACGGTAGAGCGCGCGACAGGCCGTGGTGAATCCACGGCTGGTATGGGGCCCCGGGAGGGCGATGGAAATTTCGATGAGTGAATTTTTGCCCGGGATGGCTTCGGGCTCCAACTGCACCAACAAGGCGTAGCGTGGTTCACACACGATTTGTGCCGCACTCAGCGAGAGGTTGCGCACTTGTACCCGGAAAGTCAGCGTGGGCGACAACCGAATCAAGGCATTGCTCGTCACACTAAAACGCGGCCCATCGCGCCGTTCGCTGGGCGGTGCTTGCGGGTTTTCGTGAGGAGAGAACATGGCTGTGAATCCGCTACCGACCTAAAAACAAAACCCCGGGTAGCGCGTGAAGAGCGTCGTTGCGGGTCCATTCGCTGCTGGTCCCGATTATCAGCTTGGGCGGCACGCAATAACAGTGGCTAACGACAGATTTAACATTTGTTAACGTTTGCTTTCGATTTGGCCAT
>CAIPNE010000094.1 GCA_903866355.1 uncultured Gammaproteobacteria bacterium | reverse complement strand
CATGGTGACCAGTTCGGTGCCGGGTGAAGGCAAAACTTACTCCTCGATGAATTTGGCCATGAGCCTCGCCATGGAAATTGATCGCACGGTGTTGGCCGTTGATAGCGATATTCTCAAATCCGATCTCAGCCGTTTGTTCGGTGCCTTTAATCGCCCGGGGCTCTACGATGTCCTGACGCATCCGGACTTGGATATTTCAGAAGTAATACTGCGCACCAACGTGCCAACGTTGTCTTTCGTCCCGGCCGGCACGGTGCGCGAGGGGATCACGGAACGTCTGGCCAGCACGGCCATGATTCAGCTAGTGGCCGAACTGGCCGCCCGCTATGCCGACCGTCTCATTATTTTTGATGCACCGCCGGTGCTCTCGATGTCGGGGGCCGCCGCGCTGGCGCCACTGATGGGCCAAGTGGTGTTAGTGGTGGAAGCCTACAAAACAACCCAAGAATTACTCAAGCGCACGCTTGCAGCGCTTGAGCATGTGGAAATTACCGGCTTGCTGCTCAATAAAATTCGCCATCAAGCGGCGGGTGGCAGTTACGGCTACGGCGGTTATGGTAGTTACGCTGGCTACGGCAGCAATGCTCAGCCGCGACAGTAAGTGAGTATTTTTGACGTGAAGATGGGTTGTGTGGGTGTGCGTTTCCTTGGTGGGTTGTTGGGCTTGTGTGCGGTTAGCGCAGGCACCCCGGCCCTGGCGGTAGACTGGCAGCTGACCCCCAGCATGACGTTGTCGCAGAGTTACACCGATAACCTGTTCCTCGAGAAAAACAATGCACAAGGTGCCTTCTACACGAGCCTTGCGCCGGGATTTTCGATGCGTGGCAATGGCCCGCGACTGCAGCTTAATGTCGACTATAGCTCTGACAGCCAGATCTACATCGACCACGCAGACATCAACACCACCACCCAACGCTTGCAGGGTGATCTGAGTCTCGAGCTGCTGCGTGACCACCTGTTCATGGATGCTTACGGATCGATGTTCCCCTCGCTGGTATCAGGTGCGGGAAAAATTTCCGGCAATAGCCGAACGGTCAAAAACGACCGCCAGAACCAGTTTGATCAGAATACCAGTGACGTGGTGTCCTACGGCGTGCGGCCACGCTACCAACAGAGTTTTGGCACGGCGGCGAAGCTCGTGGCCGGCGCGGACATCGGCAATACCACCACCGGTCAGACTGCGCTTGCTAATTCGGACCCGACCTTTGGCAATCAGGTGGGTGCGGGTACCAACTACGATTGGCACGCAAGTCTGGAGAACGGCCCTAACTTAGAGCGGGCCAGTTGGGGGCTGGTCTTTTTGCGCCAAGAGACGACGGGTCGCGACGCTGGCAACGACTCCACGCTACAGAGCGTCTTCACGAAATGGGGCTATCAAATTAATCGCCAATTGCAGGTTACTGGGCGCGTGGGTGTCGAAGACAATCAATACAACAACAATCAGCAACAACGTCATGGTCCGGCTTGGGAAGTGGGGGGCGTCTATACCCCTAGCCCGCGCACTTCGCTGAGCGCGAGGGTGGGTCAACTGTCATTTGGTACCACAAAATCGTTCGATTTCTCGCACCAGGCCCGACGCTTCACGCTTACCGGGAGCTACACCGAGGACCTGCGGACCTCGAGCCAACTGCTGCGCGAGCGGCGCCTGTTTTCGCGCGTGGACGCTTTTGGTAAACCGGTGCCGGTGGATCCTGGCAGAAACGCGGACTTAACTTTGCCGGTCAATAGTCTGGGGCTGACGAACGATGTTTTTGTCAGCCGTAATTTAACGACCGGGATTGGCTATCAGCGCCGGCGCGATAATTTCTCGCTGAATATTTATCGGATGGAACAATCCGGGACCAGCAATAACCAAAACCAAGAAAACGCCATCGGGACCAACGGCTCATGGACCCATCAGGTCTCCCGTGAGATGTCGACGGGGCTCACTGTCGACTACCAAACCCGGCAAGTGGATACCAGCAACACCACGACGGATTTCTACTACCTATCGCCCTATCTGAGTTATCAATTAGGTCCCCACGTGAGTTCGACTTTGAGCTATTCGTGGATGGACGCGACTTCAGACGACCAAACGAACGTCTATACCGAGAACTCGGTGCTAGGTTCCCTGACGTACGCCTTTTAGGGCGGCCGCACAAATGTACGAGAATTTCTACCAATTTACGGGTAAGCCTTTCCAGCTCAACCCAGATCCCAGTTTCTTTTTTCAGAGCGCGGGCCATCAGCGGGCCATGGCTTATTTGCGCTATGGCCTGCAACAGGGGCAGGGGTTCATCATTGTCACCGGCGATGTGGGCACCGGTAAGACCATGCTGGTCAACAATCTTTTTCGTGAAATTGAGTCGCAGCCCATTGTGGCGGCCAAGATAGTCTCGAGCAATATCAACGAAAACGACTTGCTGCGCATCGTGTGTTCGCAGTTTGATTTGCCTTATGAGCGTCTATCCAAAGCAGCCCTCCTCACGCAATTAGAGGCGTTTTTCAAGAGCTGCGTGGACGAAGGACGCCGGGTGTTGTTGGTCGTCGATGAAGCGCAAAACATGCCGCGTAGTTCACTCGAGGAACTGCGGATGCTGTCTAATTTCGACTACAAAGGACAGCCCGTCGTGCAGAGCTTTTTGCTGGGGCAGCGCGAGTTTCGCACGGTCATGCGCTCGCCTGGCTTAGAGCAACTGCGGCAACGGGTGCTGGCTGCCTATCACCTCAAGCCGCTAACCCCCGGTGAAACCGAAACCTACATAAAGCATCGGCTGGCAAAAGTAGGCTGGACGGATAATCCGCAGATCGAAAACGATATTTACCTTGGCGTGTACCAGTTCACCACTGGCGTGCCGCGGCGAATCAATACGCTGATGGATCGCCTGTTGTTGAACGCCAGCTTAGACGAAGAACGGGTGCTGACCTTTGCTGGATTGCGGGCCATTACTTCGGAGATTAGTGATGAGCAACAGGCCGAACTGCAAGACGACAGCGCTGCGGACAGGGCAACGCTAAGCCCGGTCTCGGTGGTTGCGACACCAGTGGCGCAGGCGCCGGTTCGCGATGAGGCCTCCTTGGGGGAAATCCGGAAACTGGAGGCTAAGCTCGCGGTCATGCAGCGCGCCTTCGATAATCTCTCTGGCGAGGCCAATCGGACTGCCCAGTCGCAAAGCCCCGCTGAGATTGAGCACGCGCCACGGCGGCGCGGCTTTCCATGGTGGCCGGTGGTGCTGGCAGTATGCGTCGGTGTGGTCTTAGCGGCGACGCTACTGATGGTGCT
>CAIPNE010000093.1 GCA_903866355.1 uncultured Gammaproteobacteria bacterium | reverse complement strand
TGTCTCAGACGCGCACGTCGTCAACGTGCAGGGGTAAAGTGTAAGGCTGGCTCGGATGGATGAACAACGGTTGGATAAATGGCTGTGGTGCGCACGTTTTTTCAAAACGCGGACGCTGGCGGCCGAATCACTAAAAGCGGGTCGGGTCGACCTCAACGGCCAACTTGCCAAGCCCGCCAAGCAGGTCCGTCAAGGCGATCGGGTGCTGCTGCGGATACCACCTTTCACCTGGGATCTCGAGGTCACGGGGTTGGCCCCGCAGCGCGGTAACGCCACGCTCGCGGCGACTTTATTTCAAGAAGGCGCGGGCAGCATCGAGGCACGCAAAGTATTGTCTGAGCACCTGCGTCTGACCGCCGTCGTTGAGGATCCTCGCCAGGGCAAACTCAGTAAAAACAATCGGCGCGAGCGCGAAGCTTTCAAACGCTCGGGATGGGATTAGGTCAGCCCTGCCGCCAGCGCGGCACGCAGTTTGTCCGCCGAATCCACACCCGTCTGCGCGGCGAGATAAGCCTGCACGGCGGCTGCCGGAAGCAGCCCCAAAAACACGCCACGGCTTTTTTCTTCAATGGTGACGCCTGCATGACGCAAGAACGCGGCAGCTGCCACCGCCCCCGTTTCCAACATCACCATGCTTTCGCCGGTGATTCCCCGTAGCACCGCGTAGCCTGCGCCCAGACGGGTATTCACGAGGGCAGCATCGGCCAGACCATGGGTATAGATAGCCCGCATTTCGAGCTTATAACCGCCCACCAGCACCGGATTGATGGTCTCCTCCAGTTGCCCCTCGAGGCTGCTCAGACGGCTGATGATGAGGTCGGATCCTGCTCCTGCCGGCGTCTCGGTGGCCCCTAAGGCCGCATAAATCTCCACGATGTTGCTGACACCCAGCGCCTGATAGCGGTCGTGGATGAACAGGTAGTTACGCTCGACGAGCAGCCCTTCGCGCGAGGCAAAACCCAACCACTGGGGTAACCCCGCCAAACGCTGCGCGCCGGCGTTGAACCCCACGCCACAGACCAACTGAGCGACGTTGACACCCAGCAACCGGGCCAACTGCGCGCGGCGTTCGCCCCCGTCACCCTGCACCCGGCCGCCTAGCGGCACGAGCACCTCGGTAAGGCGCGCGGCGCTTGCGTGGATCAGACTATCGAACGATTCCATCATCTCGCCATTTGTTCACTGAAAGCCAAAATGAAATTTTCCGTTACCCCAGATAGACGCAAGACCCGCCCCTTAGGGACCTAGCCAAGCCTAGCACGAAGCGTGCACCGGTTTAAAAAAAACCGCGCGCGTGGGCGAGCTAACCGGCCGGCGCCCCGCGCCTTGCCGGCGCAACCCCGCGTCAGCCCTAACCTGCTCGCGCGACGTTGTTCACAAGGGATTTTTTGCCGCTAACAGGGCGGCGATGCGCGCCACCGAAACCGGCTCAGCGGTGCTCAATTCGGGGGCAAATATCGCCACCCGTAGTTCTTGTAAGAGGTAGCGAAAATGCGCCGAGTTGGTCTCCTCGCCAGTTCCTGTGCGTTCCGCAAACGCTAGCAGCAACGGCTGAATCTGGGCCAGTTTGCGGGTGTCTTTGGCGGGGTCTACCAGCGCCCGGTCCAGTCGAGTTTCCAGCGCCCGCAGGTAGCGCGCTGCATGGCGGCGATAGGTGGCTGCCTGCACCAGCAATCCGGCCGGGCCCAGCAGTTCGTCCAATTGCTCGCGCAGGTCGCGCCACGCGGCCAGCGGTAAGCGCTCGCGCACGGCGTTAAGCCGCGAGAGTGTGGCGGCCCCCCGCACCAAACGCTCGCCAAAG
>CAIPNE010000092.1 GCA_903866355.1 uncultured Gammaproteobacteria bacterium | reverse complement strand
GTGCTCGGGAACAACGTCTGGATGTTGTTACTGGTTTGCTCGGCAAATTCGCGCGCCACCTGCAGCAGGCTGGGATCGTTGAGTTTCGTCTTCGCCTGATAGGTTTTGATGCCTTCCGACGCATAGGCGGCCGCGGTGGCGTCGTTATCGCCGGGGGTGCTCGTAATGATCGAATGCAGACCGTGCTGCGAATCAACAATCGAGCGACCCTGCATATTCGAGCGATAGATATTGAAAGTGGTGTGGAAAAGATGCAGCAGACTGGCGTGATAAGGGTCTTTTACGTTCTCGTAATACAGCTTCCAATTGGATTTTGCGTACTGCCGCGTACACCCTAGGTAGACCACCGGCTTATGAAAAATTCGCTCGAACCAGGGCAGCATTGCTGGCCCAAGGTAGGTTTTTAAGTCTTCTGCCGCGGCGCTTAAAGAGCCAAAAATAACGCCGCAATGGATCTCAACGCGCACCGGCGTCAGCGCATGGGCATCGAGATTGAAATCTGCTGGCATCCCGATTTGTGCGTTTAGACCACCGCGAAACGGCACGCCACGCAAGCGTCCTTTCTGGTCGTAGGCCCATTGGTGGTAAACGCAGGTATGCACCCGGGCATTGCCGCGTAACTGCCGGCACACCAGCGCCCCGCGGTGCGCGCAGCGATTGACCCAAGCGGCGAGTTGGTCATCCTTCGTTCGCGTGACGACCACCGGGGTGGTCCCAATGTACGTTGACTTGAAATCGCCCGGGGCCTTTATTTCATCTGCCAGCGCCAAAAAATGCCAAGTCGGTCCGCCGTAAATGCGCTCCTGCTCACGCTCAAAAATGGCCGGGTCGGTAAACACCGCATAGGGGACCGCGGTATCGCTGGGATGGTCGGCCCACGGAGAGGGGGCATCGCTGTGGGGCGATGCATTAAGTTGGTCGTTCACTAGATACCTCACCTGTATGACTGTCCGAGTCTATCCTTGCAACTGCCCCAGCGTCTAAAAGATTTTAAACACGCGCCACTAGGAACTCGGGGAGGATTATCCAACCCTTCAGCGCGCTGGCGCGGCGCTTCGGCCCAGCCGACGCCTCGGTGACCCTACCGGTAGGGGGGCGAGTTTTCAAGACCTGGCACATCCTGAACGGGCGTGGGCTGAGCAGGGGGCCAACATTGCGCACTGGCGCGAGGATCCGGCGCAATGAGTGGCTGAACTCCGCACCTTCGTGCGCCTTTTGCACCTCCGATACACAGGGTCTTTGCGGGCAGCCAGTGCGGCCTGCCCTCAAGGTCACTGGCTGGTCGCTTCCCGCAGCGCACGCCCCGGGTACCCCAAGCGGCCGCGATTCGCGGCGGGGTAGGGGCGCATCCTCGCCGCAGCGTGACGCTCTGGACGGGGCATTTACTGGGGCGTTTAGGGCGACCGCGCGGCGCGGACGGCCTCCAGCGATGCGTGCGGGTTTAAAACTGCACGCGCCGCGTGAACCCACCATCCACCACCAAATTAGCACCGGTGATGAAGCTGGCCGCCGGGCTGGCAATAAAAGCCACGGCGTTCGCCACTTCTTGCGGTGTGCCCATGCGGCCCAGCGGGTTATTGGCCAGCGCTCCTGCGTAGACATCAGGTTGGTCGCGTTTGCGTCGTCCCCAAATGCCATCGTCGAAATAAATAGTGCCCGGTGAGACGGTGTTGGCGCGGATATTTTTGGGTGCGGAGACCGTCGCCAGATTGGACATGTAGTTGATGACGGCCGCTTTCACCGCGTTGTAAGGACGCGGTCCGCCGAAGGCTTCGAGCGCGGCGGTAGAAGATATGGCCACGATGGAGGCGTGGGCGGATTGCGCAAGATACGGCAGTGCGGCCTCGACCAAGCGCACCGTGCCGAGCATGTCGATTTCCATTGCCAGACGCCAACTGGCTTCATCGGGGGCGCCGCTCAGGGCGCTAACGTTGGCGATGGCGATGTCCAAGCCGCCGAATTGAGTCGCAACCGCCGCGACCCAAGCGACCACCGCCTGAGTGTCCGCCACATCCACGGCCATCCCCATCACCTGCGCATTGCCGAGCGCGAGCTGGCGTAATTCGTCAACCGATCGTGCCACTTCCGCCGCATTGCGCGCGCAAATCCCCACCGAGCAACCTTCCTGCAACAGCCGTTCTGCAATAGCGCGGCCGATGCCCCGCGTGCCGCCGGTGAGGACGACGCGTTTGTTGGCCAGTTCTAGGTCCATTTTTGCTTCCTTAAAATCGTGGTTTTGGCGTTCACCATTCCAGCTGCGCGCGGCGAGTATGCCCGCAGTTGGGGGTGTGTCTATCTGCGCAGCGTGGTCCCTATTAGGTCTGGCGAGAGGCTCGCGCGGGGTGCTCCGCAATATTCATCATGGTCTTGTAGTGTTCCCAGCAGCCAACAATAGAGGCTTCTGTCACGAGAGGCGCAGAGTCTTCGGCGCGCTCATCGCCCATCGCGATGCACGAGGTTTGTTCCGGGTCGCGCATCACCGCGCCGCACCATTTCCACCGCCTCGTTGTCTTCCCTCGACACCAGCCCAGCGGGGCCAATGACAGGGTTTTATTTGAGGCGGATGGCGCGCATTTGCGCATCATCGTCGGCGTCGCCGAAGTGTGTCCAGACTAATTCAAAGGCGTTGGTTTTGCCCGGGTTGCTTTGGCGCACGGCCAAAGTGTTCGCAATTTGCTGCACCACAACGTTGGGAAAAATCGAGCGTATGACCAGCGTTATGCCAACGTCGAATTCCGGGTGTCCGGCAACCGCGAGGGATCTTGTCATTTGAAACCGGCATCCTTTACTGGCCCGGCCGCGACGGGCCGGAGGATGCCAAAAAATCGTCCACGGTCAGACACGGTGGCATTCTGCGGGTTAGGATTGGCCGCGCGCCGTGCGGCGCAATTTTTTGAGTAGGCCCCAGCGAGTAGACCCCAAAGAATTTTCACGCTGAAATACGCCGGCATCGCCGTCTTCATCAAGATGCCGTGCCAGCCTTAACTCTCGGAGCAACCCGTGTCATGACGCTGAGTAAAATGGATCTCTCTGCGTGTGAAAAAGTGGGCGTCGGCGCGCGGCGTCCCGAGGATGTCGTGGTGGCTCGTGATGGCACAGTGTGGCTGTCGGACGAGCACAGCGCTTGTGCGCGCCTTGAAGCCGATG
>CAIPNE010000091.1 GCA_903866355.1 uncultured Gammaproteobacteria bacterium | reverse complement strand
GCTGTCCCCCTGAGACCCAGGGTCGGCGGCCCGTCTGGGCGCGCCGGCTGCGTGCCCGCCCATAGCCTGATTTAACCCGTCTCTCCCACGTTAATCGGAGCCACTATGAATCCACCGACTTTGCTGAATCCGCGCGGCGATTATCAAGAAATTTACGATCAAGCCTTCCGGTTTTCGCGCGAACGCTTGTACCCGCTATTGGCCCGCATGGACGACGACGACTGGTATCCCCCGCACCTCATGGGAGAGCTGGCCGACGCGGGCTATTTGGGCATTACCGCACCACCGGAATTAGGCGGCGCGGGGCTAGATTTATTCGCCTCGGGGATGGTCGCGGAGGCCATGGCATATTGGAACCTCAACGCTAACTGCATTTGGGGCCCACACGAAAACCTCTGCCTGAATAACCTCCTGCGTAACGGTAACGAGGAGCAGCGACAGCGCTACATTCCCAGACTGTGCCGTGCCGAAATCATCGGGGCGATGGCCCTGACGGAACCCGGTGCCGGCTCCGATGCGCTGGCCGGCATGCGGACCACGGCGCGCCGCGATGGCGAGGATTACGTGCTCAACGGGCAAAAAATGTTTATTTCTAACGGGCCGATCGCCGATGTGTTGTTGGTCTACGCCAAGACCGCGCCAGAGCTTGGGGCCAAGGGCATTTCGGCGTTCCTCGTAGAGAAGGACATGCCGGGTTTCGGGGTTGCCCAGCAGCTCCGAAAAATGGGTTGGCGCGGCTGTCCCACCGGCGAACTGGTTTTCGATAACTGCCGCGTGCCTGCGCGCAACCGCTTGCTGGAGGACAACGCTGGGGTCTCCATTGTGATGAGCGGGTTGGATATTGAACGGGCATTTTTTGCGGTCCCGATCGTCGCTGCCGCACAGCGCTGTTTGGACCTATCCCTCGATTACGCCGCGCAGCGCGCGCAGTTCGGCAAGCCCATTGGCGATCAGCAGATGGTGCAGGCCATGCTGGCCGACATGTATACGGAAATTGAGGCCGCCCGGCTGCTCGCTTATCGGGCGTTGCTGGCGTGCAATGATCTGGAACGCGGCGGCGGTGGCACGGGCGAGTTGCACAAGCTGTGTGCCGCAGCGCTGCTCAAGGCGGGCAGCGTGCACATGCTGGCGGTGGACTCGGCGGTGCAAATCCACGGTGGCATGGGCTTTATGTGGGAGACCGAAGTCAACCGTCACTATCGCAACGCGAAGGTGTCTGAGATTGGCGCGGGTACCCGCGAGATCCGCCGCATCATCATTGCCACCGAATTGCTGAAGACCGTCCGCAACGCACACCCTTGAGGCCATTGCCCGCGACGAGCCGGGGGTCTCCCGCGCTCGTCGTGTAGCCCGTGCGGCGTGCCGTCCTTAGCGGCCCATCGCGAAGAACTCGGCGTTCGGGCGCATCCCCACGACGTTCGCCATGCGGTTGGACAGCGCGAAGAACGCGGTGATCGCCGCAATGTCCCACATGTCCTCACGGCTAAAGCCGTGCGCTGCCAAGGCGTCGAAATCTTCTTCTTCCACGGTAGAAGACGCACTGGCGACCGTCAGGGCAAAATCCAACATGGCCTGCTGGCGCGGCGTAATGTCGGCTTTGAGGTGGTTGATACTCACTTGATCAGCGAGCAAGGGGTTTTTAGCGCGGATGCGCAAAATGGCCCCGTGCGCGATCACGCAATAGAGGCATTGATTGGTGGCGCTGGTCGCCACGACGATCATTTCGCGCTCTGCTTTGCTCAGGCCGCCGGGTTTGTCCATCAGCGCATCGTGGTAGGCCATAAAGGCACGAAATTCATCGGGGCGATGCGCCATGACGAGAAACACATTGGGGATGAAACCCGATTTTTCTTGCACGGCTTCGATGCGGCTGCGGATGTCGTCGGGTAGGCTCGCTAGCTCGGGCACGGGAAAGCGGCTGATGGCGGGTGGGGTGGTGGTCATGGTGACGGCTCCAGATTAGGTCAACAGGAAAGCGATCGCGCTAGGCGCGGGTCTACAAATTGCCCGAACCCGGCCTGTTATGCCAGCCTCCAGCCGCCTACACTGTCGGCACTTAATCCCCGCGGCAATCCTTGCTGCGGGACCAGCCCGGAGGAACCTGCGATGACCGAGGCCTATATTTACGATTGCGTCCGCACGCCGCGAGGGCGCGGTAAACCCAGTGGTTCGCTGCACAACATTACCCCCATCCAATTGTCTGCGCAGGTGCTGATGGCGCTGCGTGATCGCAACCAGCTGGATACCTCGCTGGTCGACGATATCGTCTTTGGTTGTGTTTCTCCGGTGGGTGAGCAGGGCGCCGTGATCCCACGCCTAGCGGCGCTAGTCGCCGACTACGCCCAGAACGTGCCGGGCAAACAGCTCAATCGCTTTTGCGCCTCTGGGCTGGAAGCCGTTAACACGGCGGCGGCGCAAGTGATGGCCGGCCAGTCCGACCTCACCATCGGCGGTGGCGTTGAAAGCATGTCGCGCGTGCCCATGGGATCCGATGGCGGCGCTTGGGCCTGCGACCCCGCGGTTGCCTTTAAAACCTACTTTGCCCCGCAAGGTATTGGTGCGGATCTCATCGCAACCCGCCAAGGCTACTCGCGCCACGACGTGGATGCGTTCGCCTGCGAAAGCCAACGCCGCGCGGCCCATGCTTGGGCGCAGGGTTGGTTTAACAAGTCGCTCATCCCGGTGCGTGACGCGCTGGGGCAAGTGGCCCTCGACCGCGATGAACATATGCGCCCCGGCACGACGCTCCAAGAACTCGGCGCTTTAAAAGCCGCTTTCACGCAGCTGGGTGAAGAATTCGGTTTCGATGCGGTGGCCTTGCAACGTTATCCAGATGTAGAACAAATTGAGCACGTGCACACCGGCGGTAACTCCAGCGGGATCGTGGACGGCGCGGCCGGCGTGTTGATCGGCACGCGCGAAATTGGCGAGCGTCTGGGCCTTAAGCCACGCGCGCGCATCCGTTCGTTTGCCTCTATCGGCAGCGAGCCCACCATCATGCTCACGGGCCCCACGCCGTCCGCTCGCAAGGCCTTGGCGCGCGCTGGCATGGCT
>CAIPNE010000090.1 GCA_903866355.1 uncultured Gammaproteobacteria bacterium | reverse complement strand
GCGTTGCTTGCGGGGTGAGAGAAATACATCTCTAAAAACGAGATGCCAATCGCTGGCTGCGGGAAGAACGCCGGAAGGATAGCCGCCCCATTCCCGGCAATCTAGCCCGATATGGGTCAAATTTGGCGCCGGCAAGCGCGTTTATTGCACTGGGCGGCAGGCGCTGCCGCACGCCTTGCCGAGCGCGCGCGAAGTGTTCAGCGCAAGGGGGCGGCAGGTGCCTCGCTGCCGCTCGCCGCCTGTTGGATTAGCGCGTGTACGCGGGCTGGGAACAACATGGTGTCCATGACCTTCACGCCAAACGGGCGCAGGGCGTTTTCCACCGCGCCCATCAGCACGGTGCTGGTGGCAATGCAGCCGTCTTCGCCCGCACCTTTGGCACCAATGCGTGTCGCCGGTGAGGGCGTCACTAGGTGAGCCACTTCGATGTCCGGTGCGGCCCAGACCGTGGGCATGCCGTAGTCTTTGAGGTTGTTCGCCAACGGCACGCCCGCAGCGTTATAGCCCAGTGATTCATACAGGGTGCCGCCAATTTGCTGGACCACCGCGCCTTTGGTCTGGCCGGTCAAAATGAGCGGATTGAGAATGACCCCGTGGTCGGACACCACCCAGATTTTTTTGACCTCTACTTGCCCGGTCGCGATGTCGACTGCTACCCACGCGCCGGCAGCCCCGCCGGGATGCGAGGGATAGACTTGCGCGCGACCATGGGCATCGGCTTGCCAGTTCACTTGGGGATGACGGTAAGTACTGGTGGCTTCCAGCAGCGGGCCGTCAGCGTGCGCCAGAATAATTTCTGCACCGGGTTGCACATAGGCCGCGTAGGCCAACTCGCGCAAGGTGCACTGGGCGTCCCAACCTTTGCGCGAAATCACCCCATTTTCAATTTCCACTTCGGCCGGGGGGCATTGCAAATACACCGCCGCGCCTTGCACCAGCCGTTCCCGCACGGTGGCGGCGGCGGCCACAATGGCGCCCACGGCATACATGGCGCCCCGACTCGAATAAGTGCCGGAGCCGAACGGGATGGCGGTGGTATCCCCCCATGACACGCTGACCGCCGAGAGGGCGCAACCCAAGGCATCGGCGGCGACCTGCGCATAGGCGGTCTCAATACCCTGCCCAATATTTTGGATCCCGGTCATGACATGCACCGAACCATCGGCCGCAACCCGCACCGTGGCGGACTCGTAGTTCTGAAAAGTACTGCCCGGGAAGGCGAAGCCCGAAGGCTCAATGTAGGAGGCCACCGCAAAGCCCAAGTAACGACCCTCGGCGCGCGCCACGGCCTGCTGGGCGCGCAGGCCGGGTAAATCCATCAAACCAACGAGTTTCTCCAGCGCTTCGCGCAGGGAACCATTTTCGATAATGGCGCCCGTGCAGATTTGGTGGGGATAGGTTTCGAGTAAATTCAGCCGCCGCAGGTCTACCGGATCTAGGTTGAGTTTTAGCGCGGCCTGATCCAGCAGGCGCTCCACGAACAAATTGGCGAGATCTTTGCCATAACCACGGTAGGCGCTATAGGGCGCTTTGTTGGTCACGATGCAGCGCACGCGGGTGCGATAGGTGTCCACGCGGTAGGCGCTGGGGGTGTACAGACCGCCGTTAATGGGCATGCCCAAACCACAGCCGCGCTCGGCACCATCGCAACCCATGTCGGCGAGGATGTCGGTTTCCAAGGCCAAGAGCCGCCCCTCGCGGCTGAACGCGCCGCGTGAACGGGTACGGATATCGCGTGCCGCGGGGCCGGCGTGCAGCCATTCTTTGCGGGTTTCAACGTATTTGATGGGACGCCCCATCAGCATCGAGGCCAGCGCCGGCACGTGCTCAACGTCCACCGCCAACTTGGCGCCAAAGCCGCCACCGACATCGCCCGCTAACACTTGAATGCGCGCTTCCGGCACGCCCAAGACTTGGCTCATATACAGCCGCATTTGGTGTGGCACTTGGGTGGATGCGCGCACGGTGAGGCGGTGTTCCCCGGGTTCGTAATGCGCGTGAACCACCCGGGTTTCCATGGGCATCGCGCCGTAGCGGTGGGAGGTGATGAGTTCATCGATGACTAAGTCCGCGCCCGCAAACACCGCGTCCACCTCACCGATGGCGAACTGAAAATCGCGTTGCACGTTGGTGTTCCACGCCGGGTAGAGGAGGGCTGGGCTGCCTGCCGGTACGGCCGCGGCGGCTTCCATGTCGACGTTGACGGGGAGATCTGCATAAGTCACGACCACCAGTGCGGCTGCGTCTTCGGCCTGCTCGGGTGTTGCGGCAATCACAAACGCCACCGGCTCGCCATAAAAAATCACATCCTCCACGGCCATGGCATAGCGGTGGGGCTGATGGAGTCCGTCCATTTGTATTGAAGGTGCAATGGGCTGCCAGTGCGGTTGCGCCTCGCGGCCAGTGACGACCCGCAGCACACCCGGTGCACTGCGCGCGAGGCGGGTGTCGATGTCCACAATCCGCGCGTGGGCCCGGGTGGAGCGCACCATGGCGAGGTGGAGATCGGCCAAAGTGGCGTAATTATCGACGTAGCGTCCGCCTCCCATCACGGCTCGGCGATCTTCGCGGCGCGCAATAGGCTGGCCGATGTAGCCGCCGCGCGGGTCAACATCCGCCTCCAGCTGTGCGAGCGGTGCGGCCCGACCGGCCGCTACTTTGGCCGCGTGCAAAATGTGGTTGTAGCCCGTGCAGCGGCAGTAATTTCCGGTCAGCGCCTCGCGCAGGGCTTCATCGGTAAATTCGCCCGAGGGGTTGCGCGCGAGAAAATCGCGGGTGCTCATGACCATGCCGGCCGTGCAATAGCCGCATTGCACGGCGTGGCACTGCACGAACGCCTGTTGCACTGTGGACAATTCGCCATCCTTAGCGAGACCCTCGGC
>CAIPNE010000089.1 GCA_903866355.1 uncultured Gammaproteobacteria bacterium | reverse complement strand
GGACTCACAGCACCCGTGGCCGCAGCCCACGCCTGCATTGGCCAGCCCCTAAACGCCGCAGCGGCCCTCCAACTGGGCCTCGTGACTTACGCGCCTGACGACCTTGACTGGGATGACGAAGTGCGGCTTGCGGTGGAGGAACGCGCCAGTCTCTCGCCAGACGCGCTAACCGGCATGGAAGCCTCTTTGCGGTTTCCGGGCGTAGAGACCATGGAGACGCGCGTTTTTGGCCGCCTGTCAGCTTGGCAGAACTGGATTTTCGTGCGCCCAAACGCCGTGGGTGAACAAGGTGCGCTGCAGGTCTTTGGCAGCGGCAGTAAAGCCCAATTCAACTGGGAGCGGGTGTAAGCGCCCTTTTCTCACCCACGCCTACTCGCGAAAAAATTAGCCACCGCAGGCCCGCGAAGATCGCCGGTCTGCTAGGAGACACCATGACCACCGTGAACTTAAACGACCGCATCCCCAACAACGTCGATCTCTCCACTGACCGCACTTTGCAACGCGCTCTAGAGCATTGGCAACCGGGTTTTCTGAATTGGTGGGCCGAAATGGGGCCGCGCGAATTCTCGCAGCGCGAGATTTATTTGCGCACCGCGGTGGGCGTTGATGCCGAAGGTTGGGCGAGCTATGGCTACGTCAAAATGCCAGATTACCGCTGGGGAATTTTTTTGGCCGATGCCACGCCCGATCGGCGAATTGGCTTCGGCGACGCTTACGGCCAGCCGGTATGGCAGCAAGTGCCCGGCGAATTTCGTTCGCAGTTTCGGCGCTTAATTGTCACCCAAGGCGATACCGAACCGGCGTCGGTGGAACAACAGCGCGCGCTGGGTCATACCTGCCCCTCGCTCTACGATTTGCGCAACCTCTTCCAAGTAAACGTGGAGGAAGGCCGTCACCTGTGGGCCATGGTCTACCTACTGCACGCCTACTTTGGCCGCGACGGTCGCGAAGAAGCCGAGGAATTGTTAACCCGGCACTCAGGGGATGTCGACAAACCCCGCATTCTTGGCACGTTCAACGAGCCCATTGACGACTGGCTCTCATTTTTTTGCTTTACGTATTTCACCGATCGGGACGGTAAATATCAGCTCAAGAGCTTGGCTGAATCCGCTTTCGATCCACTCGCCAGAACCTGCCGCTTCATGTTGACCGAGGAGGCACATCACATGTTCGTCGGGGAAACCGGTTTAACCCGCGTGATCCGCCGCACCCTTGAAGTGATGCAGGCAACGGGCAGCGAAGATCCGGCAGTCATCCGCAACGCCGGCGCCATGGATTTACCGCTGATCCAGCGTTACCTCAATTTTTGGTTCACCTCCTCGCTCGATTTATTTGGATCCGAGGTGTCGTCAAACGCGGCCACGAGTTTCGCCAACGGGATCAAAGGCCGTCCCGACGAAACCCAGTACGAAGACCATTTGGCCCTCGATCTTCCCTATACACTGGAAGTACCGCTGGGCGAGGGCGTGGGCCACGAAGAAGTGCCTCTGCGCAAAGCCATGAACGAAGTCGCGCGCGTGGCTTACGTGAAAGACTGCGGGATGGGCCTGCGGCGCTGGAACATGACCATCCAGCGTGCCGGTTATGCGGTGGAACTGACGCTGCCTTCCACGCGCTTCCGCCGCGGCATAGGCACGTGGGCCAACGTGCCGACCAACCCCGCCGGCCAGCGCATCAGTCACGAGGCTTATGTGCGACAAATGAACGATTGGATCCCGACCGACGCCGACCGCGCGCATGTCAAAAGCTTGATGCAGCGGGTGGTGGAACCCGGGCGGATGGCGGGTTGGATCGCGCCGCCCGATCGCGGCATCAATAATCAGCCGGCGGTCTGCGAGTACGTGAGGCTCTAAACCAGCGCTAGCGCCAAAGGGTTCAGCCGGCGTGGCACCAACACGCCGGCGCGAGACCCCGCATGGCCCCAACTTGCCACCGGCCAGATTGCTTGGGCACCCACCTACCGCACACGGGCCCAGCGCATGCGCAGCACTCGGCACCGCGTCCGGCAATTCATGATGGTGCCTGAACACCTGAGTAGGCAGTTTAGGCACCCAAGCCGCTGCTTGACGGCACCCCGGGTGATTGCGATAAAGCCCTGCACCGTGCGCGCCCGTGCCGGCGCGCCAGCCCCTTATCTATTTCCGGAGAGTGAGACCATGTCTGAGGGATCCTTCAAAATTGGCGTTCTGAAACTCGGCTGTATTGGCGCCGCCCCGCTGCTCGACCTGCTCCTCGACGAGCGCGCCGACCGCGAAGATTTGGAGGTAAAGACTTGGACTTGTGGGGCCAAACTGGATCCCCAATCCTGTGCCGAACCCACGGCAGCACTGCTGGCGTGGCGGCCACAGCTGGCGCTGTTGGTCAGCCCGAATGCCGCGCTGCCCGGCCCTAATAACGCGCGCAAGGCGCTGGCCGCGGCGGGCATTGCGTTCATAACGCTGTCGGATGGACCGTCCAAAAAGGCGTTCTTTAAAAAGAACGAGGAAGGTCGGCAGGTACTGAATATCCCGGCGGGTCAGGGCTTCATGATTTTTCCGGCAGATTCCATGATCGGCGCGCGGCGCGAATTTCTCGATCCCACTGAGATGAGTCTTTTCAACGCGGATGTCATCCGCGTGCTCGCCGCCACGGGTGCGCTGCGGCTCATCCAGACCCAAATTCAGGCGGTCGTCGAGGCCTTGAAAGCCGGCGATGCGCCGGTTTTTCCGACGCTATCGGTCAGTCCAGAAATCGCAGTGGCGGCAGGTGGCTTTGGTAATCCTTATGCCGCCGCCAAAGCCTATGCAGCTTTGGTAATCGCCGAGGGGGTGTCGGCGGTAACCGCCGATGGCTGCTTCAAAGAACAAAATCCCGCCCGCTACCTCCCCATGGTCGCCGCCGGTCACGAGATGATGCGCGCTGCGGCGCGCCTTGCTGATGAGGCCCGTGAACTGGAAAAAAGCGCCGATTGCGTCTTGCGCACGCCCCACGCCACCAGCGGTGCATTACTGCATAAAACTCGGCTTGCGGCCAAACCCGTCTAAATATCTAGCCCTCGCTTAACACCTCACGCTCTTAAGCCAAGGGCGCGAGGCGCAATCTCCGCCGGTGGACGTCAGCGGCGGCTACGCGCGGCGGAGAAACAAGTGTTGCCTACCCGCCGGCGCGGTGCGCCCGCAGTTCGGCCGCGACGTCGCGCGCCTTGGCCGCCAACATCATGAGGTCCACGCCACAGGCAATAAGGGTCGCGCCGCGGTTTATCCAAGGCTGGACCGCCGCCGGCGTCACGCCAAAAAAGCCCACCGGCAGACCCGCACCTTGGGCCGCCACACACACCCGTTCGATGCTCCGAACCACTTCGGGATGTTCGAGCTGTCCGGGCAGACCCAAACTCAAAGAAAGGTCAAAAGGCCCCACAAAAATAGCGTCGAGACCGGGCACAGCCACGATGTCGTCAATCGCCGCGACCGCATCGCTATGTTCGGCCTGCACGATGACGACCGTCTCGGCGTTGGCGCGCGCGACGTAATCGGCGATGCCATACCCATAGCCCAAGGCCCGCGATGGCCCTACTCCCCGCACGCCGAGCGGCGGATATTTTGCCCGCTGCACCGCCAACGCGGCCTGCGCTGGGGTATTGACGAGCGGCACAATAATGCCCGCCGCCCCAG
>CAIPNE010000088.1 GCA_903866355.1 uncultured Gammaproteobacteria bacterium | reverse complement strand
GGGAGACGGTCACCCATATTCTGATTACCCATACGCACACCGATCAGTCCCCCGCGGCCGCGCCGCTCAAAGCCGCTACCGGCGCACCCACCTACGGCTTTGGGCCACACGGCTCCGGCAAGCTGCTGAACAGCGTGACGGTGGAGGCAGGCGGCGACATGGATTTCCAAGCGGATATCGAGGTGCGTGATGGCACGGTTCTCGAGGGTGATGGCTGGAGCGTGGAATGCGTCTATACCCCCGGGCATACCTCGAACCACATCTGCTTTGGGTTGCGCGAAGAACAAGCGCTGTTTACCGGCGATCACGTGATGGGCTGGTCGACTACCGTCATCGTCCCGCCTGACGGGGATATGCGGCAGTATTTCCAAAGCCTCGAGCGGCTACAGTCGCGAACCGATCGTCGCTTCTATCCCACTCACGGTAATCCCATCCAGTCGCCCGCCCAGTTTGTCACCGCGCTGATTGCGCATCGCCGCGCCCGGGAAGCACAAATTGCGGCGTGTTTGGCCCGCCAGATCACCCATATTCCGGCAATGGTGGCGGTGATTTACTCAGAAATTGACCCGCAAATGCATCCGGCAGCAGCGCTCTCAGTGCGCGCCCATCTGGAACACATGGTGGCCAACGGCCAAGTGCGCACGCAGGCCACGAGCACGGCATCCATGGCGTATCAGCTGGCTTAACAACCTTGCGGAGTTAGCCCGCCGCGCCGCTTGGTGCTTAGGCTGGGGGCTCTAGTGCGCCCAAGCTCAGGTGCAAATGGGTGGCCGAACCTGCGCCCAGGGTTGTGCGGTTTCAATCTGTGCGGCGATGCGCAGCAATCCGGCTTCGTCGCCATCGCGTCCCACAAACTGCACACCAATGGGGAGTCCTGCCCGGGATAGGCCCATGGGGAGGGATATCGCGGGCGATCCCGTGGCGTTGAACGGCGCCAGGAAACAGCAGTCCGGCCCCATCAGGGTGTCGTCGTAAGTATCGGCGTCCAAGTTCATGTCGTAGTAGCCATGCGTGCGCGGCAACATGGGCAGGCTTGGCATTAGCCAGAGATCAAACGCCGTCATGCGCCCCAGCAGTTCGCGGCTGAGCATGCGCACGGTCTCAATGTGATTGGAATGTTCGATCCCGGTATAACGGCGACCCTTATCGCACAGGCTCCAATAGTAGGGCGCCATGTCTTCGCGCCGCGCGGGACGCCCCACCAGACCCGCCATGTTCTCGAAGAACGCCGCGGTCTGGGTCGCAACCAGCGCCGTATAAGCTTTGAAGAGCGGCCAGAAATCGTAGGGCACGGGCTGCAACTCAACCCGATGGCCTAAGGCTTCAAGCAACTTGGCGGCCGCCAGCACCGCCGCGATGATCTCCGCATCCACCGGCGTACCGTGATCGGGTGTGGCCGTGACCGCCGCAATCCGCAGGCAACCCGGATCCGCCCCGACTTCTTGGAAATACGGCCGGCGGGGTGGTGCGATCTGATACGGATCGCCGGGCAGGTGACCTTGCGTGGCATCGAGCAACGCGGCCGTATCGCGAACGCTGCGCGACACCCCCAGAATGGTGGCGCCACCGTACCAAAAGTCGGCAATAGCCGGCGCAAGGCTAATGCGGCCACGCGCCGGCTTAAGCCCAACCAAGCCACAATTAGCGGCCGGTCCTCTAATCGATCCACCAGCATCCGAGGCCTCCGCCAGCGGCAGCACGCGCGCCGCCACCGCCGCGGCAGAACCGCCGCTCGATCCCCCTGGGGTATGGGCGAGATGCCATGGGCTGCGCGTAACACCATGTAGAGAGGACTCGGTCGCCAACATCCATCCCTGCTCGGGCGACGTGGATTTACCAAAGGGCAGCATGCCCGCGGCTTTGATCCGCGTGAGCGTGAGCGAATCGAACGGGGCAATCGCGTCTTTGAGATACGGCAGCGCATTCGTGTAGGGCTGACCTGCCCAAGCGGTGGCGAGTTCTTTGACCAGCCACGGCACGCCTTTCAAAGGCCCGTCGGGCAAGGCTGGATCCACAGCTGCTTTGCGGGCCACCTCGTAGGCGCGATGGGCGAGAAAATTGAGCTGTGGGTTGACGGCTTCCGCGCGCCGGATGGCTTCTTCCAGCACTTCTTGCGCACTCACTTGCCCCGCTTTAAT
>CAIPNE010000087.1 GCA_903866355.1 uncultured Gammaproteobacteria bacterium | reverse complement strand
TAAACGCACGCAGGCCCAACGCCGCACAGGCTGTTTCGAGCGCCGGTGGTAAACCGCAGGGGCATAAATAAAGGGTGGAGTCGGCCTGATATTTCGCCTCGTAATCGTAAAACTCACGCGGCGTCTCAAGCTTAATGAGGGGCAGGGTTTGCCCTTGGACTATCGCCAAGGTGTACTCACCACCGGTCACCCAGCGCTCGGCAAGGATCTCCGCATCATGGTGACGCGCCAGCGCGATCGCGCCCTCCAGCTGATCGGGATGGGTCACTTTGCTCACCCCGATGCTGGAGCCTTCACGCGCGGGCTTCACCGCCATTGGTAGGCCAAGGCGCGCGAGAATCTGCGCCGAGCTCAGGGTTTCATCGATAACGAGAAAATCGGGGGTCGGCAGCGCAAGGCTTTGCCAAACCTGCTTAGCGCGAATTTTATCCATCGCCAGCGCGCAACCCAACACACCGCTGCCGGTGTACGGAATGCCGGCAATACCCAGCGCGCCCTGTAGCTGACCATCTTCGCCACCGCGTCCATGCAACGCGATAAACACCCGGTCCGGCGCAAGCGCCAACAGGCTCGTGATCTGGCCCGCCCGGAAATCCACCGTCTGCACGGTGATTCCCGTACGGCTCAACGCAGCAGCCACCGCTGCCCCGCTCCGCAGTGAAACTTCACGCTCGGCGGAGTCACCCCCCATCACCACGACGACCCGGCCGGCGGCGGCCACAATCTCGGCGTCGCTGCGTAAAACAGTGCTCATAAGGTGGCCACGGGGGCGGCGCGTTCGCCCAATATGCGGACTTCGCTTTCTAAGCGCACACCAAACTGCTGCACCACGTGCTGTTGCAAGCTGAGCATGAGGTCTTCAATATCCGCGGCGGTCGCCGTGCCGTCGTTGATAATAAAATTAGCGTGCTTGGGGGAGACATAGGCACCGCCCTGACGCGCGCCTTTGCGACCGGCGGCTTCGATAAGCCGTCCGGCAAAATCGCCCAGCGGATTCTTGAAAACAGAACCGCAGCTCGGCAAGCCCAGCGGCTGCTGCACGCGACGTTGCGTCAGCAAACTCCGCACCCGAGCAGCCGCGGTAGGATCCGTCGTCAAGCGTAATATCCCCGCCACGAACCACTCCTGATCTAAGCCCGCCACTTGACGGTAGGCTGCCTGAAACGCGCTCGCGGGCCGGGACTGAATTTCCCCGCGCCTGTTGATGGTTTCGACGCCTGCCACCAGCCCCCAGATTTCATAGCCGAAAGCCCCCGCATTCATCGCTAGCGCGCCGCCGATAGTGCCGGGAATCCCGGCGAGAAACTCCCCGCCGCCGAGCTGCCGTCGCGCGGCGAGTTTGGCCACCTTGGCGCACGCTACGCCAGCACCGACATGCACCGTGTGATCAGCGCGCCAATTGATTTGGTCAAACGCTTGAGCGGTGGCAATCACCGTGCCGCGCAGGCCGCCATCGCGCACCAACAAGTTGCTGCCAAGACCAATAACGGTCAGCGTTTCCTCAGGCGGTGCAGCGCGCAAAAACATCACCAGGTCGGCGAGATCAACCGGTTCAAAAAAACGCTCGGCGGTGCCGCCGGCGCGCCAACTGCAATGCCGAGCCATGGGCTCCTCGACGCTCAGGCGGCCACGCAGCGGTAATTCCTGCAGCCAGTCCGGCTGGACGTTGACCACCGACTCGTGGTTATGGCCGATCATCATGTGGGTCAGCGCTCCCGCTCGCATGAAGGCATTCATTGGGTCTCAAACTGCATCTGCTCGGCGATTCGACCAATGCTGCCGGCCCCTAGCAGCATCACCAAATCGCCGTCGTGGACCACCCCGGCCAGTGCCGTCAGCAAGGCGTCAGGGCCTGAAACAAACACCGGGTCCACCGCCCCGCGGGCGCGTATAGAACGGCACAATGCGCGCGCATCGGCCCCGGGCAATGGCTTTTCGCCGGCACTATAAATGTCGAGTAATAACAGCACATCGACACCACTCAGTACCTCGGAAAAATCCTCAAACAGGTCACGGGTGCGAGTGTAACGATGCGGCTGGAAAGCGAGCACCAAGCGGGTACCTGCCCACGACTCGCGCGCGGTGCGAATCATGGCGGCGAGTTCGCGGGGATGGTGACCGTAGTCGTCAATCAGGGTCACCGTGGCGTCGCCAATACGCGTGCGACCACGCACCTGACAACGCCGATTCACACCCTGAAAATTAGCGAGGGCGCGCGTGATGGCAGCATCGCTGACCCCAACTTCGCCGGCGATGGCGATGGCCGCCAGCGCATTTAAGGCGTTATGGCGACCCGGCATGTTAAGCGTTACCCGTAGGTCCTCGGGGTGACCGAGACGGCGCACATGGAAAGTCGAACGCGTGCCGTTCAACTGAATATTGAGACCCTGCACGTCGGCTTGATGAGTCTGGCCGTAGGTCAGAACACGGGTGTGCAACTCGGGGATCAAGGCCGCGGCACACGGGTCGTCAAGGCAAATGACCGCCACGCCATAGAAAGGTAGCCGCCGAAAGAAATCGCGAAAACTAGCCCTCAGACGCTCGAAATCCTGTTGGTAGGTGTCCATGTGATCGGCATCGATATTGGTCAATACCGCCATCAGCGGGTTGAGCAGCAAAAACGAGGCATCGCTTTCATCGGCTTCGGCCACCAAATAGTGGCCGGTCCCTAACCGCGCGTGCGAGTCCGCGCTGTGCAGCAGCCCACCGATGACGAAAGTGGGATCTAGCCCACCTTCTGCGAGGACACTGGCGACCAAACTGGTGGTCGTCGTTTTGCCATGTGTGCCCGCGATGGCAATGCCGTGACGGAAGCGCATTAATTCGGCCAACATCTCCGCACGGGGCACGCTGGGGATACGCCGCGCGCGCGCCGCGACCAGTTCCACGTTGCTAGCAGGAATGGCGCTGGAATAAACCACGACATCAGCCTGTTGCACGTTCTCAGCGTGGTGTCCAACGGCGATCGAAATACCTAAGCGCACGAGTTGATCCGTCATGCGGTTAGACGACTGATCCGAGCCTGACACCACATAATCCAAGTTATGTAGGACCTCGGCGATACCACCCATGCCAGCACCACCAATCCCGACGAAATGGATTCGTCGTACGTTGTGCATCGGGAGGGTGTGGGGCTTATCCATGCAGCAACTCCAGGCAGTGTTGGGCCACGGCGTGCGCGGCCTCCGGGCGGGCGAGCGCACTAGCGCGTTCGGCCATCACCCGCAGGCTAGCGCGGTCGTTCTGCCAAGTTGTCAGTTGGCGCGCCAAATCAGACGCGCAGAGCACGGCTTCAGGCATCAGCACCGCCGCTCCAGCGTCAACCAAATAACGCGCGTTGGCGGTTTGGTGGTCGTCGACCGCGAAGGGGAACGGCACTAACACGGCGGGCAAGCCGGCCGCTGCCAACTCTGCCACCGTCATCGCGCCAGCCCGGCAAATCGCCACATCTGCCCACGCGTAAGCCGCGGGCATATCGTGGAGATAGGGCTCCACGCGCGCCGTGATGCCAGCACTGGCATAGGCGAGGCGGGTGGCTTGGAGATCGCGCTCGCCGGTTTGATGCCAAACCTCGATGCCGTCCCCAACTACCGCGCACAACGCCTCTGGCAACACTTCGTTAAGCCGATGCGCACCCCGACTACCGCCCATAACCAGCACCCGCAGGGCGGTATCGGTGCGGACCGTCAGGGGACGTGTGGCGAGCCCGACGATGGCCGCGCGCAATGGATTACCGGTAAGAAGAGCGTGCGTCGATTCAGCGAAACTATGGGGGTACGCCTGTAACACGCGGGTAGCCAGCCGACTCAGCCAGCGATTGGTGAGGCCGGGAATCGCGTTTTGTTCGTGGATGACCAGGGGTCGCCGACACAACCACGCGGCGAATCCGCCCGGACCGCTCACAAAACCACCCATACCCAACACCACTCCAGGACGAAAACGTAAAATCGCGCGCAGCGCTTGCACCGTGGCCATCCCCAGCATGAACGGCGCTAACAACCACCCGAGCCAGCCACGACCACGCAAACCAGACACCCAGATGGTCAGGAGTTCGATGCCATGGGCCGGCACAATGCGTTGCTCCATACCCCGCGCCGAGCCCAGCCACGCCAATGAAACCCCGCGCGCCCGCAAAATCTCGGCGACCGCGAGCGCCGGATAAATATGGCCGCCGGTCCCCCCGGCCAAAATCAGCACGCGTTCAGTCATGGGCGAGACTCTCCTCGGGGCGCACCGGGGGCGACTCAGCGAGCGCCTGGCGCGACAAGCCAGATTCGTAGGAGACACGCAACACGATGGCAATCGCGCAGCAGAGTACGGTGGTGCTGTTACTGCCATAACTGATGAACGGCAGGGTTAAACCTTTGGTGGGCAAAAAGCCCATATTGACGCCGATATTGATGTAGGCCTCGACCCCAATCAGCGTGGCAAAGCCGTAGGCGAGATTGGCGCCGTACGCTAGACCGACTTGTTCGGCACGCGCACCCACGAGAAAAATGCGCCAGATTAAAAACAGATAGAGCAGGATGACCAGCAAGGTGCCGACGAAGCCGAGCTCCTCACCGATCACCGCGAAAATGAAATCGGTGTGGACTTCTGGCAGATAGAAAAGCTTTTGCACACTGTTACCCAACCCCACGCCCAGCCATTCGCCGCGGCCAAAAGCGATGAGTGACTGCGTCAGTTGATAACCGCTGGTGAGCTCGTGTTCCCAAGGACGTTGGAAGGTCAGCATGCGCTGCCAGCGATAGGGCTCAATTTTAATCAGGCCGTAAACGAGGAACGGCAAGGCGATGGCAGGGCCAAGGAAAGTTCGCACCGGCACGCCGCCCAGCCACACCATGATGAGCACGGTGGTGGC
>CAIPNE010000086.1 GCA_903866355.1 uncultured Gammaproteobacteria bacterium | reverse complement strand
CGCAGGAGTGGGACTGGTCCGAGCGCTACGCTACCCAGCCCGAACTCATGCGCTATCTCAATCATGTGATCACACGGTTTGGTTTGGGCGACCACATTAGCTATGACACCCGCGTGGCCAGCGCACATTTTGATGACAGCACGGGCCTGTGGGCCATCACGACCACCACCGGCAACACCACCCATGCGCGCCACTGCATCATGGCCACCGGCTGCTTGTCCTCAGCCAACGTACCTGAATTTCCTGGCCGTGAGTCCTACACCGGCGCCACCTACCACACCGGAAAATGGCCGCACGAGGGCGTGGATTTCACCGGCAAGACGCTCGCCATCATTGGCACGGGGTCGTCGTCCATTCAGTCCATCCCGCTCATTGCCAAACAGGCCAAGCACCTCTATGTGCTGCAACGTACGGCCAGTTACTCCGTGCCCGCGCACAACACGCCGTTGGAGCCCGCAGCGCGCGCCGCCATCAAAGCCAATTACGGCGAATTGCGCGCCCGTGGTTTGGCGCAGCCCTTGGCCTTCGATATCCAATTGAACGCCAAAATGGCCAGCGAACTGACCCCGGCCGAGATTAATGCCGAGATGGATCGCCGCTGGGCGCTCGGTGGTTTGCCCATTTACGGCGCGTTCGCCGATTTACTGGTCAACGCCGATACCAACCAATTGGCCGCCGAGTACGTGCGCAATAAAATTCGCACGGTGGTCAAAGATCCGGCCGTCGCCGAATTACTCGTCCCGAAGGGCATGCTGGGCTGCAAACGAATCTGCGTGGATACCGGCTATTACGAAACCTTCAACCGTGAAAACGTGACCCTTATCGATGTGAGTCAGTCAGGCATTGAGGAAATCACCCCCACCGGGCTACGCGCCGCAGGCCAGACTTTAACGCTGGATGCGATCGTTTATGCCACGGGCTTTGATGCGATGACCGGCTCGCTCGACCGCATCGACATTCGCGGCCGGGGCGGCAAAACGCTAAAAGAGAAATGGTCGGCCGGCCCAATTACCTACTTGGGTCTGATGTCTGCGGGCTTTCCCAATTTTTTCACCATCAGCGGCCCGGGCAGCCCCTCGGTGCTGACCAATATGGTGATGTCCATTGAGCAGCACGTGGATTTTATCGCCGAGTGTTTAGCGCATCTGCGTGCACAAGCCCTGCAACACATCGAACCGCAGCCGGAGGCCGAGCAGACTTGGGTCGCCCACGTGGATGCCGTCGCCAGCGCCACCCTGCTGTATTCCTGCAACTCTTGGTATCTCGGCGCGAATGTGCCCGGCAAGCCACGGGTTTTCATGCCTTATGTCGGCTTTCCCGCCTACGCGGACAAATGTCGAGAAGTCGTGGCCCAGGGCTATACAGGCTTCCAACTCAGCGCCGCGTAAGCCCATGCGGCACAACCGTGCCAAGGCTTGGGGCGGCGCTTAACGCAGCTTAGGGTGCGGCCGTGAGCCCGGCGCGGAATTCTTGGAGTTTGTGTTGCACACGCGCGGCGTGGGCAGGCCCGAGGCGGAACAGCATTTTAGCGCCCACGCCCTGCGCCTCGAGCGCGGGGTCGGCGTAACGATAATAAACGCCGGGATGTACCAAGCGCGGTGGGCTGGCGGGGATTTCAACCGCCAAAAGCTGGTCGATGACGGCGATCAGCCGGTCGTTAAACAACGCGCGAGGATCGGCAATTTCGGCGTAAATCTGTTGAAAAAGTGGATACCACTGGCGGTAATGTAGCAGCAGCGCGGCAACATTTAATTGCGCAAAGGCGTCCACTAACGGCCTGTAGCGCGCGTCATTCAGTGGGCTTCGATGCAGGTCCGTATCGCTCCCCTCCACCGCAAAATAGCCGGGCACGGCACGTAGCAACCGGTCCTTCAGGGCCAGCTTGGGCCCCGGCAACGCATCCACACTCACCACGATTCGCCGCACGATGCCCGTGGCCTCGAAGCGTTCATCAAATAACACGGCACCCAACGCCGCCCGCCCAAGGTTGGCGAGTGCCGCATCGCGATCAGCGGGGGCGGGCAGCGAGGGATCTGCAAGAGGCTCGGGCGGTGGCACAAAAGTGATGGCGGAGGGCACGACAGCCGGGCGAGGTGGCGCCTCGCTGACGGGTGCCCGCGCGAGCAGCTGGACGATCTGCGGCTGTTCATGGCTAATCCATAAATAAACGCTCAGCCCAACCAAGCCCACGAAAATAAGCCACAACAGATTTTTAGCGAACCTATTCATATCTAACTCCTGTGGCGAGGCGAGGTGCGTACAACCTTAATCGATGAGCGCCAACGCGCCGAGATCGAAGTGCGCATCCGGCACGGGCGGCGCGTTAGACAACCAAGTGCCCGGTGGGTCGAGACTCAGCCCGCTGAGGTCAAAAGGTGGCGGCTCGATCAACACGGCGTCGGTGAGTGGCGTGCCCACGGCAGCCACGCTCAGATGGGCGGTATCAATGTTGAGTGTCGGCACGGGAACCGGTTCCACCAGCAGCGTACCAGCCTCCGCCACGCAAAAATCGGGTGCCTGCGGCGGCTGGCTG
>CAIPNE010000085.1 GCA_903866355.1 uncultured Gammaproteobacteria bacterium | reverse complement strand
GATCGGTTCAAGGATGGGTGATGGGGACTTTTTGTTGTTGCGTTACGAAGATATTTTAACTTCGCCTACTGATAAACTTTCAGAAATTGCCAAATTTTTATGCATCAGTGTTTCTAGAGACCGGATTAGTAATGCGGTTGATCAAAGTAGTTTTGAGAGAATGCAGTCCATTGAAAATGAAACAGGACATAAGTGGGGATCGCTTAAAAATAGCCATCCGGACCGAAAGTTTGTTCGTTCAGGGACTGCGGAACAGTGGCGGTTAGACCTAAGTGTTGAAGACGTAAAGAAGATAACAGACCGCTGGGGTGAACTTATGTTTAAATTGGGTTATCAATCCTGAGAGTCAGTTTGATAGGCATAGTGATCCGCTATCTCGGGCCGACGCCTCCTGCAGCGGGCGCAATAATGCATTCCTGTGCGGGGCGAACAATAGACTAATTTTGTTAGATCTTCGGTAGTCTTTGTGGGTATCGCCTCCTCGGCGTCCTGAAGCCCGGCTCATGCTGCGCCACCTACCGTGCGCGGATGCGCGACCTCTACCCCCAGATCCTCGGAATCACCGCACCAAGGCAAGTCTCGGACGTGCGTCTTGACGTCCCTACCGGTAAGGTGGACGTGGTTGTCGAGCACGCTGGCGCGCTGTGCTGCCCGCACTGCGGCAAATCCTGTCAGGGCTGCGCGCAGGTTTGCGGCGCCGGCGGCACCTGAACCCCCACCTGCTGTAGGGGATGCTGGTTGCGGAGGTGCTGCCCGTGGAGTGCCCCGAGAACGGGTTGGTGGACACCGTGACGCCCTGGTCGGAGGCAGGGGCCGCTTCACGGCGCCCTTCGAGCGGGTGTTGATCCATTGGCTGAGAGAGGCGATCTTCTGCGCCTTGGCACGCCGGCTGGGACTGACGTGGGTGGAGATGGATGGGATGATGGCCCGTGCGGTCGCGCGGCGATTCGAGCGCCGGGGCGAGACGTCGTCCAAGCGGGCTGGGCTGGACGCGACGCCCTTCCAGAAGCCGTACGAGTGGGTAACCGTGTTGTCGGACCTGGTCGGGAGGCGGTTGTTAACGGTGCTGGACGGGCGGACGAAGGAATCGGCGGACGCGCATTTCTCCGCGCAGGCTGCACACCAGCGCGAGTCGGCGGAGGTGGAGGCGATGGACCTGTGGCGGCCGTACGTGGATGTCGCGGCACGCTGGCTGCCTAACGCTGCGGTCTGCTGCGGCCGCGTCCACGTGCCGAAGCACCTCGGGGAGGCGGTGAACACCGTTTGCAACGAGGAGGGCCGGCGGCTGCGTACCGAGGGCGACCGGACGCTAGTGGGTACGAAGTACCTGTGGCTGGAGAGCCCCGGCTCGATGCTGCCGGCGCGAAGTTCGCTGCTTGCTCAGCTAAAGGGTGGGTGTGCGCGGACGGGCCGCACTCGGGCCCTGAAAAGGTCGGCGTCACGGCTCTCGAACGACATCAGCGTCGGCTGGGCGAGACAGGCGTGGCTTGCCTGCGCCGCACTTGCATCGCGCAGCAAGCTCGAGCCAATGGCGCGAGCGACGCTGATAGTGCGTAAGCACCTCGACGGCATCCTGAACGCGGTGGTGCCGAGTGCGACGAACGCGGCGGCGGAGTCCATGAACACGAGGATTCAGCGCATCAAGGCGATGGCCTCCGGTTAACGAAACCGGAACCGCTTCCGCGACGCGATCCCATTCCATCTCGCAGTGCCGAACCTGTACCCGCGACCCGCCTCAGCCCACACGACTTTCTGAAGCGCCTGTTTGGCTCTTCGCTTAGGATAGTAATGCAATGAAACAGACAATCACGCCTCCTTGCCCAGCCTGCGGCTGTAATGTCAATGGCGTTGGGCCATTAGCACCCTCTAATTTTTTTGCAGGTAGATTTCTTAAAAGTTCATTAGATGGGGGATGTCTTTATAAGTGTAATTCGTGCGAACTCGGTTTTAGGTGGCCGAGATTGCCGAAGCCTGAACTAGATGCGCTTTATAAATTTGGCGCCGATCGAATGTGGACTGGTTCAGCTGATTCGCGGCTTGACTGGCGTATTGGCTTCGATTGGATTGTTCAAGTGTTGGTCAAGGGAGACACCGTTTTAGATATCGGTTGCTTTGATGGCGGTT
>CAIPNE010000084.1 GCA_903866355.1 uncultured Gammaproteobacteria bacterium | reverse complement strand
TTTTCGCCGCAACGGGGCGGGCGTTAAATTGCTGGCTTGGAACGACTACAACAATATTTTTGATGGCTGTTTATTCGAAGACAACGGCTATGGCGTGTTCGCGGAGAAGGGCAATGTGGTCATCCGCAACGCCCGATTTGAGCGCAGCCGCGAGTCCGATGTCCTGCTCTCCACCCACAGCCATTCGCTGCGGCGCGTGGTGTCGGTGGATTCCAACGCTTTTGTACGCACAACGCGTGGGGCGGCGGCCGTGGGTTTGGTCAAGATTCAGGCCAGTCGAATCGACGGCTGGAAAGATCCCGCCGGGGCCATCGCAACCGATTTGCGTGGCCCTTTGCTAGTGTTCGATACGCTCTTTACCCGACCTCCCCAACCGCACGCCGCGCCGATTAAACTGAACAACCCGCCCTATATGACGCAGCAGGCGGTGCTGTCCAATGTGAGCAACGGCGGGGACGACGCCGTGCTGGATCCCGGCTTGAACTCGCAGGTGCGCACCTTGCCGCCAGGACGGCGAGGTAGGATCCCGCCCTTGGACAGTCACTTCCTGCGTGCTGAAATCACCCTGCCTGCAACGCTAATCGACGTAAAAAAAGACTGCGGCGCGCGCGGCGATGGCAAGAGTAACGATACCAAGGCCATTCAAACCTGCGTGGACCGGGCGCAAGCGCAGGACGGGCAGGGTGGATCCAATACTTATCTGTATTTCCCGTCTGGGCGTTATCGGACCTCGGGCACTCTCCACATCAACCAGGCCCGCTTCCAAATGGGCGGCACCGGCTGGCACTCACAAATTGTCCGCACGGGTTTTGCCGCCGGCCCCGTCATTAGCATCAAGGATCCGCAAGGGCTGCTGATCGAGCATCTCGGTGCGGGGGGATCTTCTGGTAGCACAACTTTTCTGCAGCATGGCGGCGCGCCCGGCGCTATTTTTTATCGTGGGGTTTACGGCTACGACGCGGATGAATCACAACGGCAAAGCATTCGCTTTGACGCGTTACCCGCCGGCATGCTGGTGCAGTCGGATCATCTCGACGGGCGGGTGATGATTCACGATTCAGCCGCGGCCCATATTTTATTGGGCTTTGTCCCGTCCACCAAGATGGTGGTTGATGGGGCGGTGCGACCTTCCGGGTTTCTGGGTGTACTCACCCGGATCTCGGCGCTGGAGGACTACTCGCTGGAAATTAAAGACAATCAGTCGATGGTGGTGTCGGACTGGTACAACGAGCAGTCTTCACACTTATTCAAGGCCAGCGGGGACGGGTTTCCAGCCGGACGCCTCACACTCGATTTTTCGCGTGCCGAGGCACGGCTACAGCGCTTTGCCTACCTACAGGATTACCACGGCACAGTCGCCATTTTGGGGGGTGCTTTTGGGATCCCCGAAGATCAATTTGTACCCACCCTGGCGATTACCGGCACAGCGCCTGTCGCGGTGGCGCTGTTCGCCAACTCGTTCTGGAATGTGGCGCCGAGCGTCACCCCGCCGACCACCAATGGGTATATGGCGGGTAATTCCGTGACGGGTTTGCGCGGTAATCCCTTTAAGACCGCGCCGGAAATTCTGGCAGGAGAGGGGGAGGCGGCGGCGATTTCCGCGCTCGATGATCTGCGCACGCTGAGCGACCTCGACCTGCGCTACAACGCCTGCCTGCGCTGGTAGACCGGCCCTAACCGGGGCTCGCGTGCGCCAGCGGCAAATCTTCGGGGAACGGCGGCTGGCTTGGGGTCAACGGGATCCGGTAACGGGGGTCGCGCAAGGCGGCATCGGTATCAATCCCGGTTAAGAAAAACGGTCCCGGCACGGCCTGCCAGTCGCAGGCGTCTTGCGAACGGACAGACGCCTGAAGTGCTGCAATTTCTCCCGCCGCGCGTTTTTGAAAATAACGGGCTTGCAGGGCTGCACCCCATTTTTCGGGCAGCATGGCGAGAAATTTTAAACCCATTTCATGGACCACCGGGTTACCCGCCCGGCCACGCAGCGGCGCGCTGATGAGCGTGCGGAAAAGTTCGCTTAAACGGGGACGGGTCCGCGTGGGGATGGACTGAATGTGCGCCGTGACCCCAGCGCATTGTGCTTCCCAAGCGTAAATTTCTCGCCAGGTTCGATGGGGCACGTCAATTAAATCATAGGTGCCTGGGGGGTCGCATTCGCCCAACAGCGCCAGCGCGCAGGCCACCAGGGTGGCAATCTGCGTGCAGTTAGAGAGGACTTCTCCGCCGCGGGCCAAATGCACCGCACCGCTCTGGAGGTCTTGTCTCATCTGCAGCGAAATAGACTGCAAATCCCCGCAAACATGCCCAAGGCGGAGTACCCACAAGGCTTTTTGATGCTTTTTCGCGCTCCGCCGAGCGTCCTTTTCGCCGCGTAATTTTTCTAATCCGTAACCATTGCGCCAGCGAATCCAGTGTTGGGGGCCCGCCGCACCGTATACCGATTGCGTACTGAAGTAGACGATGCGCGCGCCGGCTTTGGCATAGCGTGCGCAATTCTCGATGATGTCCCGATTTTCTTTACGCACTTCGCGCGGCCGACCGCTCGGCAACGCCAAATTGAGAATGAGGTCGCAATCGCCAATTAAACCTTGGGCGCTCTGCGAATGGGTGAGCGAACCGTGACGGCAGGCCAAGCCTTTCCAACGCAAATAAGACGAGCCGCGTCGGGCACGAATAATCGGCACCACACTCAGATTGGAAAAATTATGCAGCGCCAAACATAACTCGGCCCCAACTTGGCCATTAGCGCCGATCACGGCGATGCGCGGTTTCACGAGCGGCCGGCCTTGTCGTGCAGTGCCTCTACCGTACGGGTCACCCACACCGCCGAATGCGCAGAAACCTCGCTGGGGGTGCCCGTGCCAACGCCGGCGAGAAAACTTTGCCACTGCAGAAAAAACGCCTGCGCCGTGGTGCGCGCACCCATGGCACCTGTGTCGAGGTGTGCCAGGGGGCTGGTGCCCCGCATAATTTGCAGCGCGCCGCCGGGTGCGAGTCCCATTTTTAAGGTGGCGTGACGAAACTCCCACCAAGCGGCGTTCTCCATGCTGTCCAGCCAGGTGACGCAGTAGTCGACGTCGACGTCGCCCTGCTCGGCGCTGAGGGTGAACTGGGCCCGGACGTGTCGATCGATGCCTTCGTCGATCACCATTTCGCAGTGTCTTATGTGTACCGCTAGCGGCGGCAGGGTGGAAAAAACCATGTCCAACGTGTGTGAACCCAGATCCGCCAGCACCCCGAAGCTGCGACCATTTTGAGTATCCAGAAAATAGCCGCCCGGGCCGGCTTTGGTGGTACGCCCGCCTTCTTGCACGCGAATGCGTTGGAGTGGGCCAAAGGTCTGCGCGGATACCAGTTCGCGCAGCAGGCGGTTCTGTACTTGCAGGCGGCGCTGGAAGCCAACACCCAGGCGTTCGGCACTAAATTGCGCACAATAGAGCTGGTGTTCGGCAACGCTCTGGGCAAAGGGTTTCTCGCACAGCACCGCTGTGTGCTGCCGCGCGAACGCGGTGAGATAAGCCGCCCGCGCGTGCACCGGGGTGGCGAGCAGGGCGATATCGCAAGGCGGGAGCAACTCGGGGCTGGCGGGCAGGCTCACCGCAGGAATTTTCCACGCAGCGCCCAGTCTTGCGGCCTGCTCAGGTTGTCGATCGGCAATCCACACGATACGGACCCCGGGTAGGTTACGCAGCGCTGGCAGGTGGGCGTTATTAACGATCAAACCCGCTCCCACAATGCCCAGCGACAAGGGCTTATTCATGACGCAAAGTCGACGCCCGCGGCGATTTTTTCGTAGGCTTGGGCGTAGGCTTGGGCCACCTGCTCGCCGGTGAAGCGCCGCACGTTGTGGTAACCCGCGGTGATCAGCGATTCCCGATAATCCGCCTCGTGAATGACACGCTCGAGGCCGGCCCGAATAGACGCGACTTGGTAGGGGTCGACGAGACAGGCTGCGCCCCCGGCAATTTCCGGCATCGAGCTAATGTCGCTGGTCACCACGACTCGCCCCACCGTTTGGGCTTCGATGATAGGCATGCCAAACCCCTCGAGGGTCGAGGCAAACAACAGCACATCGCACGCCTCGTAGGCGCGCTGCATAGCGTCCAAAGGTAAATTGGCGTCGGCGCGGTAGTCGATTTGATGTTGGCGCAAGTGCGCGTGCTGGGCCTCGTTGAGCGGGCCGATGATCTGCAAAGTACAACGCAAACCGGCTAGCGCTAGCACATGGCGGTGGAAATTTTTATTGGGGGCCAGACCGATGTGGAGAATTTGGGGGCGCTCGCGATTGAACACCTTCAACTTGCGGGTGTAAGTGTCCGACACCAGCGTGGGGATAGTCACCACCTTAGAGGGTGAACACCCGGTGCACTGGAGGATGGCCAAGCGCGTCGCGTCCGATACGGCCGTTACCATCCGCGCACGTTGAACAGGCCAATCCAGCCAGAGTTTTTTCAATAACCAGCGACTCAGTGGGTGACTGCCGCGTTCTAAAAAGCCCAGATCGTGGATCGTCAAAATTGTCTTGTTACCGGGCAGTCCCAGCACCAAAAAATGGATGTCGCCTGTGATGTGATAGACCTCAGCGTGTTCTCGCCGAAGCGCCCACAACGCGCGTAGCCGCGGCAGCACGCCGATACTTAAATGAGTGCTAACAAACTCCCGCACGTCAATTTGGCGGTTGGCGTGTAAATACTTGAGAGTTTCTTTGAACGAGGCCTCAATACTGAAGTTAGCGTCGGCACGACGTTTCCGAAATATCATCAGGACGGCAAGCGCTGGTGGGTGTGGCATGTTGCTACTCACCCACGTCGTTGCGATCGAGCCAATCCTCGAGGACGACCAACAGCCAAATTTTGGGCCAGGAGGCGCGCGGATCGCCGCGTAGAAAACTCTCCCACAGCGCGTTTAGCACGTGCTGATTGAAGCCCAGATTGCGCTGCGCCAAATGCTCTAAACGTACCTGACAAAATGCTCGCAGTTCATTTTTCATCCAAGTCGCAAAAGGCATGACGAAACCCTGTTTGGGCCGTTGCGTGATGTCTTTGGGCAACGCATTACCCAGTGCGCCGACGAGCAGGGGTTTCGGCGTCCCATCCAGCTTGAGAGCATCGGGTATCCAAAACATCAGCTCCACCAGTTGGTGGTCGAGAAATGGCACGCGCACTTCAAGGCCGTGCGCCATGCTCATTTGATCCGCGTCCCGCAGGAGCACAGGCTCCATATAGCTCGCCATCTCTAGCGCGGAAATTTGTGATAGCCCGGGCAACTCGTTGAACACGGGGTCGGTGATCAAACTTTGCGCAAGGGCCCCGACCGGATTCGGGGGTAAGGGCTGGGGTAGCAAACGGCAAATTTCCTCATCCAGAAAGACCTGCCTGACATAGGGGTAACTGCTGAGCGCATCGACCTTGGCCGCCCCCAAGATTGCCGCCAGCTTGTCCATCGAAATGCTCCGGCGGAGCCGGGCGGCACCGCGCATCAGTCCCCGGCGCAGCACTCGCGGCACCCGGTTGATGTAGGGCAGTTTGCTCAAGCGTGAGCTGCGGGCAAACACCGGGTAGCCGGCAAAAATCTCGTCCCCGCCGAGCCCCGACAGCGCCATGCGCAGACCGCTCTGGCGCGCTAATCCCGCCACCACATATTGGTTGAGTCCATCGGCGCTAGGGTGGTCAATGGCGGCGATTGCCGCCGGCAGTCGCGCTAGAAAATCCTTGGGATGGAGCTGCACCAAATGATGCTCAGTGCGGTAGTCGGCGGCGATTTTTGCCGCATAACGAGCCTCACTGAAGCGCGGCTCCGCAAAGTCGACACAAAAGGTCGACAGCTTGCCGGTGACTTGGCTGGCCAAAGCCACTAGGGCGGCGGAATCGATGCCGCCCGACAGAAAAATACCAAACGGCCCGTCC
>CAIPNE010000083.1 GCA_903866355.1 uncultured Gammaproteobacteria bacterium | reverse complement strand
TTTTCAACGTGGTCGGTGAGCTCAAAATGGCTGCCAGACGCCGCGGTGAGGACATCATCGACCTCAGCATGGGCAACCCAGACCAGCCCACGCCGCCGCATATCGTCGATAAACTGGTGGAAGCTGTACAACGGGGTGACACCCACCGCTACTCGGTATCCAAGGGCATTCCGCGGCTGCGTAGCGCCATTTGCCAATGGTATAAGCGCCGTTACGATGTGGATCTGGACCCCGAAACAGAGGCCATCGTCACCATCGGTTCCAAAGAAGGCCTGGCGCATCTGGCGCTCGCCACCGTCGACCGTGGCGATGCGGTGTTGGTGCCCAACCCCTCCTACCCCATCCATCCCTATGGGTTTGTCATTGCGGGCGCAGATATCCGGCATGTGCCCATTGGGCCAGATGTGGATTTCTTTACGGAACTCACCAACGCCATCCGCAATTCTTGGCCCCGGCCCAAGATGCTCTTGCTCAATTTCCCCAGCAATCCCACCACCCAATGTGTGGAGCCGGACTTTTTTCGGCAGGTGGTAGAAATTGCCCGCGAGCACGGCATTTATGTGATCCACGATTTGGCTTACGCAGATTTAGTATTTGATGGCTATGTGGCGCCCTCGATCATGCAGGTGCCAGGGGCTAAAGACATCGCGGTGGAGTTCTTCACGCTCTCCAAGAGCTACAACATGCCCGGCTGGCGCATTGGTTTCATGGTGGGTAACCCGGACTTGGTCTACGCCTTGGGCCGGATGAAATCCTATCTCGACTACGGCATGTTCACGCCGGTGCAAATTGCGGCGATTGCGGCCCTCGAAGGCCCCCAAGAGTGCGTGGCGGAAATTCGCGAGATGTACCAACTGCGCCGCGATGTCCTGTGCGACGGTCTGACCGCCGCCGGGTGGCCGGTAGAGAAACCCCGCGGCACGATGTTCGTGTGGGCGAGAATTCCCGCTGCGATGCGCGCCATGGGTTCTCTGGAGTTTGCTAAAAAACTGCTGACCGAGGCTCGAGTGGCGGTTTCCCCCGGCATCGGTTTTGGCGACTATGGCGATGACCACGTGCGCTTTGCCCTGATTGAAAACCCCCATCGCATTCGGCAAGCCGTGCGCGGGATCAAAGAAATGCTCAAGAACGCGGAACCTAAAGGGGCGGCCGCAGGCTAAGCGCCTGCGCACGCCGGATCACTGCTGATGTCACTATTACCTCCCGTTAGAATTGGCCTGCTCGGTTTGGGTACCGTGGGTGGCGGCACCTTGGCGGTACTGCGCCGCAATGCCACTTTAATTGCCGCGCGTGCCGGTCGCCGGATTGAGGTGGTGTGCGCCAGCGCGCGCGATCTCGGTAAAGCGCGCGCGCTGGACCTGACCGGCATTGAACTGCATGCCGACCCGCGCGCGGTGGTCGATGACCCGCGCATCGATATTTTAGTCGAGCTGATTGGCGGCATAGAGCCGGCCCGGGAACTGGTGCTACGGGCTTTGGCCAACGGCAAACATGTGGTCACCGCCAACAAAGCCTTGATCGCGCTGCACGGCAACGAGATTTTTGAAGCGGCCCGCAGCCGCGGCTTGATGGTCGCCTTCGAGGCGGCGGTGGCGGGTGGTATTCCGGTGATCAAAGTGATGCGCGAGGCCCTCGCGGGTAACGACATTCAGTGGCTGGCGGGCATTATCAATGGCACCTGCAATTTCATTCTCTCGGCCATGTGCGATGCGGGGCGAGAATTTAACGAGGTACTGGCCGAAGCCCAGCGGCTAGGTTATGCCGAAGCGGATCCCTCTTTCGACGTAGACGGCATCGACGCCGCCCACAAGCTCACCATTTTGGCTTCACTCGCCTTTGGCATTCCTTTGCAG